>JAJYMU010000115.1 GCA_021786655.1 Bacteroidota bacterium | reverse complement strand
CATAATCAATACAATATCGGAATCTTTTGCAGATGAAAAAACATAATCCAGCATCCGTTCTTGCAGAAGATATTCCGGGTTAAGAATACCGGGGGTATCGACAAAAATAATTTGGTGGTTTTCGGCAGATAAAATTCCGAGAATTCTTTTGCGTGTAGTCTGCGGCTTGCTTGTAACTATCGATAGCTTCTCACCTATGAGTGCATTCATCAGTGTTGATTTGCCGACGTTCGGCTTGCCGATAATTGAAACGAATCCGGATTTAATTGGCATGAAACTCTATTCTTATTGTGGTGCGAAAATATCGAAAGTATGATAGATAAGCTAATTCTGGAATAATTCCGACAACACTTTTATGCTAATGAGAAATGTTGTTCAATTTGTTCTTGAAGTTCTTATGGGCATCGGCTGAAAAATACGCGCCGAATAATAATATCAGCGAAAGAATAGACATCACCAGTACAACGTTACTATCACTGAAAAATTTCTGCAGCAGTACAAGATTTTTATTCGCTGCAACTTTTGCGTTGTTAATAAGTTGGGATGAGACGGAAATGCTGGTATCAGCCGGACGTGTTATCATCACAGATGAAACAACAGCTATAATGCCAACTGATAACAAACCGACCACGGAAATAAAAAAGTAACTGACTTTGTGTTTAACAGCTTTTGTTTTCGAAGCAATCAGATTCATAACGCGTTCGGTAAAACCGTCCGGTGCGCGGTCTGTCTCCATCTGTTTTAACGACTCGTGAACAACCTTAAGCGATTTTAAATGTGCGAGTGAACCTTCATTCTTCTGCAATTCGGAATTCACTTTATCCAACTCAGACGAATCAAGTTCGCCGTCGATATATTTGTTCAACTGTTCATCGGTTAACTTGTTCATAACATTTCCTCCTGGTAATTATGCTTGAGCAGAAGTTCCTTGAGCGAATTTCGTGAACGGTGCAATAAGACTTTGGTGTTCACCAAAGACGTCCCGAGAACTTGGCTGATTTCGCTGAGCGGCATTCCATCCATGTAAAATAAAATAACAACCAGCGCATTTCTGATCGGGAGTTTATCAACCATTTTCAAAACATATTCTCTAACGTTTTCCGACTTAGCGTAAATTTCGTTGTCGTAACTGCTCAATTCAAATTCTTCATCAATCGAACTCATCTGCTGCTCAATTTTTCTTTTCTTCGAAGATAAAATTGTTAATCCCGTATTAAAAACGATTCTATAAAACCAAGTTGAGAATTGCGAGTCTTTCCGGAAGTCTTTCAAGGAGTTGAATGCCTTCAAAAAACTGTCTTGCAACGCTTCTTCTGCATCAAGCTCGTTTTTAAGCAGCCGTTTCAAAAGAGAAAACGCTTTATCCTTGTACCTATCAACAATCAGCGAGAAGTCGGAAACATTCCCGCGGCTTATGGATTCAATTATGTCGGCATCACTTAAGTGTCTCATCCTAACCATTAGACTTCAGTTCACAAATGAAGGTTACATTTTCATCTAAAATATTTCTGTAACCTTTTTACGGTCCCTTCGAGTCCAAAGAGGTGAAGGAAAACAAACACGGCTGCAAATTAGCCGAATCGAATCTAAAGAGAAACAAAATAAGTTGTAACCTTTTGGCAAGAGATTAAGTCATAATTATCAAATAAACAAAGGAGAATAAAATGCACGGCGGCGACGTAGTTGGAATGATATTTTTTCTGGTTACAGGTATCGTTATAGTTACCTACTTATACTTTCGATCGCGCGAAAAACAATTGATGATCGAAAAGGGATTATCATACGAGCAAATGGTAGAACTTCTTAGAACAAAACGCGATCCGTACATTATGCTGAAGCTCGGCATCATTACGCTTAGCGTTGGAATCGGATTGGGATTGGGTTTCTTGTTCGAGTACTTAACCCGTTACCAGGTTACTTATGAAAATCATTACACCGAATATCAAACTGTTGAAGAGTGGATGCCATTCTGGATTGTTACGATGGCTGGTCTCGGTTTCATAGCGTCATTTTGGATTTCAAGAAAACTAAAGAATGGGAGTTAACGATGTAGGGATCGGTCTCAGACCGATCCTAATTTTGGCGGTGTTGTCTCTAAAGTAATCTTTAATCTAAAAATTGACCGCAGATAACACGATCAATTTGAACCAAACCGTTAGGCATATTTATCTATTAATGGAAAGAAATGTACAATGAAATTAACTCGAATTTATTTTGTTTTATCAATAATACTATATGCACTTCTATCTTCTTGTTCAAATCAAAGAGCCGACTTAAGTTTTGATGCAACAGTTGCTAAGCCCACATTTACAGAAAATCATCAGAAAGTATTATTCGATGAAGCTCACAACAACAGTTCTACAACGGATGGTTTATATGAACCTTTTGCAAATATATTGAGAAATGACGGTTATAGGGTAAATGTAAACAATGATGTCATAAAACCGACAGTACTTAACAATTACGACATACTGATCATAGTAAATGCAAAAGGCGATAAACACAAATTCGATCCGGCGTTTACTGGTAATGAAAAAACTACAATTTACAACTGGGTATATAAAGGAGGAAGTTTGCTATTAATTGCAGATCATTATCCGTTTGGATCAGCAGTAGCGG
>JAJYMU010000330.1 GCA_021786655.1 Bacteroidota bacterium | reverse complement strand
GAATCGATTTAAATTAATAGACGGATAAAATTATGAGCAAGTTATTTTCACCAGTAAAAATTAGAGACATCGAATTTAAAAACCGCATCACCGTTTCGCCCATGTGCCAGTACTCAAGCGAAAACGTTTTGCCCACAGATCCGCTCGGCGGCTGAAAGAAGTATCCGCTCCGGATTCCAAGTGATTGAACTTCATATGGCGCACGGTTATTTAATTCATGAATTTTTATCGCCGCTCTCGAATCATCGGAACGATAAGTACGGTGGAGGTTTCGAGAACAGAAGCAGATTGGCACTGCAAGTTGCAAAAGCCGTTCGCCAAACTGTGCCGCAAAACTTACCGGTGTTTGTTAGAATTTCTGCGACCGACTGGATTGACGGCGCATGGGATGTAGAGCAATCTGTTCAGCTTGCAATTCAGTTCAAAGAAATTGGGATCGATTTGATTGACTGTTCAAGCGGTGGAAACGCAGCCAAAGCTTCCATTCTAGTTGGACCGGGATTTCAAGTTCAGTTTTCAGAAAAGATTAGAAAAGAAACCGGCATATTAACGGGCGCTGTTGGAATGATCACGACAGCAGACCAGGCGGAATCAATCTTGAGCGACGGACGTGCCGATTTAGTAATTCTTGGAAGAGAAATGCTTCGCGATCCGTATTGGCCGCTTCACACAGCAAAAGAATTAAAGACAGAAGTTGAATGGCCGAAGCAGTACTCGCGCGCTAAATAATTTTCGAAACTATTTTTTTCTTTCTCTGTCTTCCAGACGGTCTTTGTCCTGTTCTTTTGCTTCGCGCATCATGTCTTTTACGTTATCGATCTGCGGAGATTCCTTCAAAGATTTCCAGTCAAACTTTTCATTCAGCGGCGTTAACGCTTTGTGAGGATCGAAAGTTCTTCTGTCAACATCCTCAGCTTTGTACGGAGTGAAATCGGGTTTGTCCGTAAAAAAATCTGCAAGATCATTTGCGCCGGCATCATATTGATTCACATACGGAACGCCGAGTACGTTCCAAAACGTTTTGAAAATACTTCCGAAACTATAATGAGCATGGCTGACATAATTTCTTTTAGCATACGGCGAGATTACCATCAGAATACTTCTGTGCGCATCAACATGATCGACTCCGTTCTGCGCATCGTCTTCAGTGATAACAATCATCATGTTTTTCCAATACGGTGTGTGTGAAAGGAACTCAACTATTCTACCGACTGCCAGGTCATTATCAGCCATATAACTTTCGCGGTAAGGATAACCGGCGTCTGGCCGTTCGCCCGCTCCGTGATCGTTCGGAATAATTATCGAAATTACCGACGGCATCATTTTATTTTTACCCAGCCACTTTTCCTTGAACTCTTTCTCAAACATATCAATTCTGAATTGATCTGGAATCGAAGTATTGAAAGTCGGATATGAATGCGAAGAATTTTTGAACAGCGGTTCATTCAAGGGGTAATTAATAAAATATTTTACACCGGTATATTTATAACTGTCGTCGTAAGAACTCGGTTCGAACATCACTCCGAGTCCAAAATTGTAAAAACTTTTTTTATTTCTTTGAAGCTGATCCCAAAAAGTTCCTGCTTCGTTGTAGTCTTCGGGATAAACGGCTCCCGCCGCTTGATTGAATGCAAACTTTCCCGGCGCTTTAGATCTTTCTTTAAACGTTCTGTTCTCTCCGTAATCTGCCGGAACGATTGTCTCGAGCCATTCGTTTGGATAAGTATTTGCAAGCCAGCGGTGACCATCGGCAGAAACATCGGAATCGACATAGAAATTATCTGCAAACGCAAAAGTTTTTGCCAGCTCAAGATGGTTCGGCATCACTGTTGTGTTGTTCACATTCATTGTTTTCTTCCTGTTTGTAAATGATTCATTGTAACCGTAACGCGCAAGAGTTGAATCGCCGTTTGCATTTTTAAGCTGCCCGAGAACTTCATCGTAAGTTCTGTTTTCTTTCGTGATGAAAACAATGTGTTTGATGGGACTAACTTTTTCTCCCGGATAAAGTGGAATCGGATTGTTTTTTCTTGAAGCAAATTTTTTCGAATTGGATTCATCAAAAGAAAAATTATTTTGGATTACTCGCTGGGTAAGCTTTGACAGTTCTTCGCCGGAAGGAATATCAAACACATTAACTGTTCCCTTCATTAGACTGCCGATGTAACTTCCTTCCGGTCCCGCCTTGAAATTTACGCCGCCATTCGGTCCGCTGCCGAAACCCTTTGCGCACGCTACAAATAATTTTTTCCCATCACCGCTAATTTTCAGCTTTGCCGGAAACCATCCCGTTGGTATGTGTCCCAGCACTTTCATTTTTCCAACATCAATGACGGCAATAGCATTTATGCCGGCTTCGGCAACGTATAATCTTCTTTGATCCGGCGAGAGAGTTAATCCGTACGGAATAATACCGCGGTATTTGCTAACTCGTGCATCGAGTTCAAGTTTCAGTGTCTTAATAATTTTTTTGTTTTTAATATCAATCACGGAAATGTTGTCGTTTGTTCCGTTGCTAACGAATGCGTACTTATCTGTTGCAGCAATCGAGTTGGGACTCGCGCCGCCTACAGCCGGAATGCCTTCAACCTTCTCGCCGATTTGTATTCCGGTTTTAATTTTCGCGGTTACGTGCGGATTAGCTGGATTGCTGTTGTCAATAACAAAAACAGAAAACGCGTCTTTCGAATGCGGGTCTCCGAGACCCGGCACGTTCAGATCACCAACCTTAATTCCCTTCTGCGATTCTTTGCTCAAGTAAGCTAACGCAGGAAAACCCAAAGATTTTTCAACCATGTTTTTGGCATTAATGCCGGGAATTTGTTTGTATTCATACATGCCAACGTTGGCAACAAAAATATTTTTTTCATCAGGCGAAAGCGCAATTCCGAATGGATATCTTCCGACCGGAATGCTTTGAATTAATTTTTTTGTTTGCGTATCCGCAACAATCATTCTAAAATTAACTTGGTCCACCGCGTACAAATATTTCCCGTCTTTCGACAAAACGAGATCGCCGATATATCCGTCGGTGTAGTTGTGAAGTGAATCGGAATGTGAGCAAACGATAGAATCAATTTTGTCTCCATTCGAAAGATCGAAGAGATAAATCTTGTTTGTCTGTCCGCCGGCAACGTACACTATTTTGTTATCGTGAGAAATTGCCAAACCCATAAACACCGATGCGAGCACGCCTTTATCTGTCTCGGCTCCGGGCGGAACTTGCTGCACTTCAGATTTCTCATTCAAAATATTTCTGATGATTGTGATCGATAACGGACCGATGCCGGAGTTTGCGGTTACGGCAATGTTGCCATCGTGACTTAAAGCCAGTCCGTACGGATGCGGCGCCGTAATTATGCTTTTCCCAAGCGGAGTTAAAAATCTTCCGTTTGGAATTACCGTTGTTCCACCGACATTTATTTTTGTCACCTCATTTTTTGCCGGAGCTGAAATGATAGTATGAGGATTATCGTTTTTGACTTGAGCGACTAGCAGCATTGCCGTCGCGAACAAAACAGCGGAAGTTCTAACAAGCTTATTCATTTCTTAATCTCTCTTAGTTCTTTTTGAAGGCGACTATGAACTTGCTGCCTTTTCCTTTTTCGGATTCAATATTTATTTCCGCTTCGTTGAGGTCGCAATATTTTTTCACGAGCGATAATCCCAATCCGTTGCCTTCGTACTTGCGGGAGTATCCGCGGTCTTCCTGCATAAACGGCTGAAAAATTCTATTCATAAATTCTTCCGATATCCCAATGCCGGTGTCTTCAACCGTCACTTCCAACCAATTATTTTCATCGCGGTCAATTGTTACTTCAACTTTTCCCGTATTAGTGTACTTGATGGCGTTATCAACAAGATTTGCAAAAATTTGAAGTATGCTGTATCTATCTCCTTTAGTTCGTGAATCGGAAACTTTGGAATAAATATTTAACTCCAATCCTTTCCTTCTTGCATAGCCGGCATATTCGGAATAGATACTTTTGAAAATATCATCTTGAAGATTTACCATTCCCCAAATTGGTTCGTACGTGCCCACTTGCAACTCGGAAGCATTGAGAATCAAATCGACCGTTCTAATCAATCTTTTGCCGGCAAATTCAATTCCTTCAAAATATTCAGTCATCTCAGGTGTGAGCATATCTTTCATATCTTCCTTAAGCATATTTGCAAAACTCAAGGTTACATTCATCGGCGATCTTATTTCGTGCGACATTTGTGCGAGGAATTCGGATTTCAAGGCAGCGGATTCTTCAGCCAACTCTTTCGCAGCGATCAATTCTTCTTGAACTTTTTTGACTTCGGTAATATCCGTTGCAACTCCAATCAATGCTATAGGTTCTGCGAGGTTATCTTTTATAACAGATGTAGAAAGAAGAACCGGGAAAATTGTTCCATCTTTTTTACGATTTAGAACTTCTCCTTTCCAGCCGCCTTTTATTGTCTCCGGCAGAATATCTTTTATCATTGCTGCAGCTATATCCGGCGGACGGAGAATGCTTACATGTTTTCCAGCCAGCTCTTCTTTTTTATATCCGTACGTTGCAAGAAATGAATCATTAACAAAAATTATAGTATCGTTGTGATCCGTAATAGAAACGCATTCGCTAACACTTTCGACCGCGTGTGCAAGCATTCTGTTTTCTTTTTCGGACTGGATTCTTTGCGAAACATCTTCGAAAACTAAAAGTAGATGTCCTTCATTTTCATATTTGAACGATTCGAGCAGGCAGGAAATCCAAATCTCTTTTCCAAAAGTTGTTACAAAATGCGTCTCCAACGATTGACGAGTTCCGGTTTTCAGCACTTTGTCGGCAGCATCAAACAATCCAGATCTCTTCCATGATTCAAGCTGCCGGAAATTCTGCTTCAAAAGTTGTTCTAAAGTTGTGCCGACAATTTTAGCAGCAGTTTCGTTTGCTGATATCGTTTCCCCGTTACTTTTGTACGCAATTATTCCGACCGGGGAGGTTTGCAGAATTGTTTCATTCAACTTGAGCGTATCGGCGATGCGCTGTTCGGCGCGTTTCCGCTCAGTCAGATCAACATACATTCCGTAAATACCGATGCATTTATTGTTCACTATTATCGGCACGCCATAGACTTGTACTAGCACAGGCGTTCCGCCTTTTCTCTTTCTAAACGTTTCTTTCGTAACAATTCCACCGTGCTGGGATTCCGACGACATAGCAATTGCCTCATCTCCAAGTTCAGCCGGCACAATTAGCTCGTCTATAAACCTTCCTTTCGCTTCATCAAGAGTATATTGAAAGATCGATTCGAATCCTTTGTTAATCAGAAGAATGTGGTTGTCGGCATCCAGCATTGCTATTCCAACAGGTGCATTTTCAAATAATGTGCGATAGCGTTTTTCATTTTCCGCTAACGCCGCTTCTGCCATTTTACGTTCGGTAATATCTGTCACGGTTCCGATCAAAGCTTTCTCGTTTTCGTAGTCAATAAGGGAAATGGTAATTATTGCATCCAGTCTTTTCCCCTCTTTGGTGACCAGTCCGTATTCATAAGATGTTTTCGCCTGTCCGGTAAATCTCTGGGAATAAATTTCCTTAACCATATTAACGTACTCCGGCGCAATCAAATCAGTGAAACTAAACTTCGGGTTGTAGAATTCTTCCAAAGTGTAGCCCATCACGTCAACACATTTTTTGTTGGCATAAACAACACGACCGGATTTATTTATGAAGATCATGTTGGGTGATTCTTCCGCAAGAATTCTAAATTTCTCTTCCGAAAGTCCGGCTTCCTTTTTGAGCACTTCTTTTTCACGCAGCCGCTTTGCTTCTTCTTCAGCTCTAACTCTCGATCCATAATTTTTATAGACTAAAACAAATCCACCTGCCAGAACCAAAACCACAATGCCTATGAGAGCTATTGTTTGCCTTAAATTGTTTTCAGTAAACGAAGTGATTTGTTCGTATGGACTATTGGCAACTATTTTCCACGTAATATTGCCGATCTTCATAGTGGCGAATGCGGCAAGTTTTTTCGTTTTGTCTTTGAGCTGGTAATCAAGTGTTCCGGTTTCTTTGCTTAGTATAGGTTTGATATAATCAAAGGAGTCGTGACATTTAGTGCAACTTTTGTCCACCTTGTGAATGTTATGCAACAACATTTCTTTGTGAGTAGGATAAAACAAAAGCGTCCCGTCTTTATCCATAACCCAGGCTTTTTGTTGCCCGGCACCATTGTTTATGAAAGCTAATTGATCGGTCAACAATTCATTAATATCTATAGAATAAGTAACTGCGCCGATAAATGTTTTTGAAAAATATTTAGAGCCGGCAACAGCGGTTTCTCTCAGAATCGGAGACACCATCAAGATACGGTAATAAGGAGGATTCGAGCTTTGAATCGAATCCGTGCGGATAAAATCCGAAAGGTAAATTTGATTATTGTCGGTTTGTTTCGATGCCCATTCAAAGAAACTGCTCTTTGCGTAATTTAATCCTATTGCAGTTTTCAAAGTAGAGTAAATAATTGTTCCCGCAGCATTATAAACGGAGACAGACTTGATATGACGTTTGAAAAGATGTGGAATGCTTTGATTAATCTCAGCCATCAGTTTATTTGACAATCCATTATCGGAAACGCCGGTCGAAATTTCGTTTGAAAGCAGAATCAAATGTTGTGATTCATCGTCTATAGACGCTTCAATTCTTTTTGATGCCTGAAGCGCAATATCCTGCTGGTTCTGTTTGAACATCGACTCCAATTTGTCCCGGTTTCTCATTTGAAGATTAAGCGCCATGTAGATAACCAAAGTCAATGCGGCTAAAACAACCAATGCCGTAATCTGATTTTTTTTCGATACCGTTTCCATAACCTGTAAAACATACTAAATTATCAGTTATAATTACATAGGAATTAGAAACATCCTTATCCGTGAAATATTTCCCGAAATATCATATTTTACGAATGTTTTCGAGTCCATTTATAATCTGTGAGTTTATTCTTTTCAAGTTTTGTTGAAGACTTTCACGCTGATACAAATTATTTCCGTATTTTGTGACTCGGTGCAATTACCGTAAGTAAATCTTCACAGAGATTCCATGCTATGAACAGTATTGATCAGTTTATAAATCAATTTTTTTCTTTCGGCGGACCCATAATCTATTCTGTATTATTCAGCATTATTGCTGTTTCTATAATTGTCCTGATCTTCCTAAAAGTAATCTTTCCTCAGAGAATAAAATTCATTCACGAAAAAGAAGCGTTGGTTCTCAAACAAGTCAGACTTATGGCTTTGTTCGCTGAATTGGACCCGGATCCTTTACTAAGGGTTAATCCGGAAGGCAAGATAATTCAAACTAATGATGCCTCGCGGAGGCTGTATCACAATATCGAATTGCAGCGAACAAGAATAACCGATTGCATTGAAAATTTGAACATCGACTTCAAACTTCTAATTGAAAACGATGAACAAAAATCTTCTATCGAGACCATTAACGAAAACATCTTTACTGTTATAATGAAGGGGAATAGCGCTTTTAATTTTGCCAATATTTATTTCCACGACATATCCAAGCTAAAAGAATATGAATTTGAGTTGGAGAACTACAAGAATAAATTGAAAACGCTCGCCTATACGCTTGAAAGTAAATTTGAAAAAGAAAAAAAATATATATCTTCGGAATTGCATGACGACATATGCCAGAAATTAATCCTGTTGAAAATGAAATTAGATCATAACGTTCCAACTGAAACGCCGAATAACTTTAAAAGTGATCTTGACGAACTGTACAACAGAATACGCGATCTCTCGCGCTCCATAAGACCGACAGACATCGAGCAAATGGGTTTGAAGTTTGCCGTTGAAGTGCTGGTTCAAAAAATAAATGAGAGCGCATCAATGAAAGGCGCTTTCATCTACTATGGAGAAGAGGAGGGATTCGGTGAGGATTTGGACACAAGTATTTATAGAATTATTCAAGAAGGACTTAGTAACATCCTCAAACATTCCGGGGCAACCGAATTTTCGGTAGAACTTGTTAACAGTGAGGAGTGTATCGATCTATTTGTTAATGATAATGGGAAAGGCATACCGCAAGAATATTTCTCGTCGAAAGACCTCAGGAACTTCGGGATCGGTTTGTTTAATATCAAAGAACGGCTGGATGTTTTTCACGGAACAATTGAAATTGATTCTAATCCGAATGAAGGAACCAGTATATTTGTTAAAATTCCAAAAGTGAAGAATAGCAATGAAGAAAATTCGCTTGCTGATTACCGAAGATCATAATTTAGTCCGACAGGGAATAGAAAATCTTCTCTCACAATGCGACGACATTAGTGTGGTTGCCGAAGCTGAGGACGGACAGACTATGATCAATAAATATCTCGATTTCAAACCGGATGTTGTTTTGTGCGACATTGAAATGCCGCGCATGGACGGACTTACCGCCGCCAACAGAATTCTGACTAAAGATAACAAAGCAAAAATCATTTTTTTAACGATCCACAATACAGAGGAATATATTTACAACGCTTACAAGATCGGTGCCGTGGGATTAATTCCTAAAATAGTATTGAAAGACGAACTGATTGATTCTATTAGAGCGGTCGATTCCGGTAAGAAGTACTTTATTGGTAAAACGGAAGAGGATTTGAAGTTGTTAAAAAAGAAATACGACGCTATCGAAACTTTACGACACGATTCGGAATTCTCCGGTTTAACTAGAAGAGAAAAAGAAATATTAACGTATATCGGGCAAGGTTTTTCTAGCAGCGAAATTGCGGATAAACTGCAGATTAGTAAGGAGACGGTAGATTCTTATCGCTCGGTCATTATGTCGAAAATGGGGATTGAAACTCTTCCTAAGTTAATTCGGTTTGCATTAGATTTTATTTACGCTCAAAAAGATAAAGCTTGGTGAACCCGCTTGTACCACTAAACTATTTCGTTAATATTTCGAAAATAAAAGAGTAAATAGAAATGATTTCGTAATTGTACTGTACTTTAATAGATTAATTTTAAGCAAGTTAACTTTGAAATCATTTTCATTTCGGAGGTGTGCATGAAAAAAGTTACCACGCTAAGTGTGGCATTGTTCGTCTTGTTTCTCTTCGTTGTAAGCAGCTCTTTGTTTGCTCAAACCTACGGTAAAGTCTTGAAGAAAACCAAAGCCAACCGTTTATTCGGCCGTGTTTATCAATCATCAAAAATGAATGTCAAGGATTTCACCAAGATTGTTGACCAGAGTTCAAATGTGGTAATGCTGAACATACTAAAGAAGCAATTGTTCATTCTGGGCGATAAACGGAAAGTTTTATATCCGGCAAAAGCAACTGTTGACTCTACAACAGTTTTTCACGTATTTAGTATATCAAAGGTAGAAGAATTACTAAAAGCAAATAAGGATACAACAATTACAGTAGAACTGAGAAGAAAACATTTAACCGTAACCCATGGCTTTAGTACACTTGAATATTCCTCATTGTGTCCGCCATGGTGTCCCTAATTTCGTAATATGATAATTGCAAAAGCAATAACCATAATATCCATGATCGTTTGGCTATTCCCTCTAATAAAGCAATATAAAACAGAGTACTTTTATTTTTTTGTTGTACTTGCTCTAGCAGATCCACTTAATTTGTCCATTCTATTGATTTCGAAAGTCACTCTTCAATTCACTGGGCCATTTATCATTCTGATGATGATTGGCTCTCTTCACCCGAAAAAATTAACATGGTTTCCGTTTGCTTTTATCTTATTGCTAATTCTTATATGGTTTGTAAGAGAGAGCAACAACGCTCTACTTTTAATTGCTACGATTGGACACGTAATTGTTTTTATGATGATCACTTCAAGGTTAATTGATCGATTAAACAAGAGGCTGCTTTTGAGCGGCTTCCTTGTTCTGCTGTCGATCTACGAACTGATAACAGTTCTCAAGATTCTGGTTGTCGTTACCGATCTATTGCACGGAATAACCCAGTTTTACATCGCTTCCTTCTTTCAGATCCTTTTCGGTTTGTTGTTCTCGTTCATATCGGTAAAAAGCAGCCGTTTCGATTTTAAGCTTGTGAAGGATTGAGGACGGCGTTAATCATGTACTCTTTTTGTTCGGTTTGCAATAAGAGAAAATTTTCTCTTATTAACTTGAACAGCAATTTGTTCATGTAAATCTTACCATCAAACAAAAATTCGTTTCTACTTTTTCTAATTATTGATCTATTAAAAACCAATTCTGCACTACAGCAACCAAAGATTTGATTGGTATCAGTTTTGAGTAAAAGGGGGATTGTGTTTTATTAGAGGCTGTCCAAAAGTAGTTTATCAAAAAATAAATCTGTGAAAATTTGTGCTGAGCTTGCGAAGCATCAGTTTAATCTGCGTCATCAGAGGTCTATTTTTCAATTAAACAAATACTTTTGAAGACAACCTCGTTCCAACTAATAACAACATAAATACATGGAGGCACCATGAAGCAAAACAGGAAACTGCGGTTCTTCACCTTTCTTCTGTTTCTCTCCCTTCTTTTTCCTTTTTCAAAAAATATCCTTGCACAAAACGATGCAATGATGCAAGCGTTCTACTGGAATGTGCCGGTAGATCAAGTTAATAAAAACGGTACTTGGTGGGATACATTACGAATCAAAGCGCCAAGCTTAGCCGCTGCTGGTATTACCGGCGTTTGGGTTCCGCCGCCGTCAAAAGGCAATTGGGGAATTACCGATATGGGTTACGGACTTTTTGATCATTACGATCTCGGCAATTACAATCAAAAAGGTTCCGTCGAAACACGTTTCGGAAGCAGAACGGAATTGAACAACATGATTTCCGCAATGCATACGCAAAACGTAAAAGTGTATGCAGACGTAATTCTAAACCACGTTTACGGCGATGAAACCGAAAGAGAAGTTAACCCGGCGGTCAAATGCTACGTCTTTGCCGAAGCATTTACAAACGGGGCACAACATGTTCCGTATCCGACAAACGAGATCACATGGAAAATTCCAAATGCTTCTGCCGGGGATTACTACATTCAAATTTCCGGTTATTACCTCGACTGGACATTAAGCTATACTCAAAGAGGTTATGACGTTTACATCGATTGGACGGGTGCAACACCAAACAGTTCGGTTAACTGGGAATCGGAACCAAATAACGGAAGCGGTCAATTTAATGTGTTCCCCGGTTCAGGTTACACAGTGAGAGGACACATGGACAATCAAGGCGACATTGACGAATACAAAGTCACACTAACTTCACCTCACGACATAATAATCAAACTTGTCGCAAGAAAAGAAACTTCTAATCCGTGGACTTGGGCATGGGATGATCAAACTCACGGTTATTACCCAAAACATATTTGGTACAACGGGAGCGATCTTGCTTCAACAACACTTCAAGCAACAACTATGACCGGCATTCATTATCCAACACATACCGGCACCGGCGAACCGAATTATTCTTGGACATACACTGATTTTCATCCGGCTGATTGCAACGATTGGCTGGGTGATGGCGGAACTCACGATCAAATTGTTACAAATACAAAATGGTTCGGCAACGATTTAAATACTTTCAGCACAACGGTTCAAACAAGATTGAAAGACTGGGGAACGTGGCTGTCCAACACAGTCGGCTTCGACGGATACCGTCTTGATTTCGTGAGAGGATTTCAAGCGGACTTTACCGCTGCGTGGATTAATAATCTTCCGCTTCTTGGCGGAGCGCAAAGATTCATTGTAGCCGAGTATTGGACAACTTTCCCGGATGTTCTTCAAGGCTGGGTTAACACAGTCGGATCGTATGGCGCAGCAGCAAACATTTTTGATTTTCCATTGAAGAACGATCTCACCAACATGTGCAACCTCAACGATGCAAGTTTCAACATGGCGTGGTTAAATCACTCCGGTATGGTTCGCAACAACGGAGGATATTCCTTGCCTGGAACCCGTGTAGTAACATTTGTTGATAACCACGACACAGGAAAAGAAAGCGATAAATGGGTAAGCCAGGATTGGAAAATGGCTTATGCATACATTCTAACCCACGAAGGAAGACCGTGTATTTTCTATCCTCATTTTTACGGAGTCACACAAGTTGATAACAACAACTCCAGTATCACCGTAACTGCACCGGCAAGTCTTCAAACTGATATAAAGAAATTAATCGGCGTGAGGAAAAATTACTTGGGCGGAGTTATTTCCGTTCTGAGTGAAGTCGGCAATCCATATCCGTCAAGCGATACATACAATGTTTATGTTGCCAGAAGACAGGGCAACGGCACACGAGACGGAGCTATTGTGGTTATAAACAACAGCAACACACAAACAAAAGGTTTGTGGGTCGATAGTTCTCCTGCCGGATTTTCAAATTGGGCAAACACAGTTTTGTGCAATGCGTACGACTACAACGAAACAACCCAGGTTTACGCAGACGGTAGAGTATATGTTTCGGCTCCTGCTCGCGGCTACAAAGTTTGGGTAAAGCGCAGTGATTACATAGCGCTGCCCAAGACCGGCGGCTCAACACAAACCAAGAACGAAATACCAACAGATTTTACAGTTGCACAGAATTATCCTAATCCATTCAATCCTTCTACTAAAATTAGTTTCTCAATTCCTGTTGAAGGAAATGTAACGGTAAAAATTTACAACTATCTTGGTCAGCTTATCGAAACCTTGTACAGCGGCGAGATGACGCCGGGTTCACATAATATAGAGTGGAACGCTAAGAACGTGGCTAGCGGTATGTACGTTTACAGTGTTACCTACAAAGACCGCATACTTTCAAAAGCGATGATGCTGCTTAAATAAAGAGCTATCCTAATTGGGGTATAACAAAAGGGCGATCCAAATCGCCCTTTTAATTTTTGTAAGTTTAATGTGAGAGTGTCATTACTTTTTCAAAGCAACTCCGCGGTAGGCAATTTTAAGCGCATCCTTAATCATTCCCTTGTTAACTCCATTTAATTCAAAGATAGTCCAGCCCTGTGTACCCCATGCACCGTTAGCGGGATACACAATTGAATTATCAAATGCACAAAAGACCGATTGATCCAGCGGGGATAATTTCAGCGAAGCTTTGCCGGTGTTTTCGTCGAGCGTTGCAAATATTTTTTTATTAACTCTGAAAGAAGTTTTGTCGAAATGCGGTTGTTCTTTTGCATCTGGAAATGACTGTGCTATTTTTTTCAATTCTTCTACTGATATCATTTTGTAGAGTAATGTTTACTAATTAAAAATGAAATCGGAAGTCCTACAGCAAACATCAAGATCACGATTCCGATTACAGCTTGCACCACATTAAATGGAATTTTGGGAGTGTTGCTTAATGGTAAAACTACGCGTGTCATAATTGCGTAGATAAAAAGTCCGTATAACAAGCCGGTAACAAATTTGTTTTTAGCAACACGAGTAATTTGAGGATATAACTTGAAAAATATAACAGTCCAAGTAAATGCGATGATGAAGTGAAATAGCAGTCCCAACAAAGCCATTTCTGTTCCACCAGCCAATGCAGCTTTGCCAAAAACACCGCTGGCAATAAATTTAAGTACTGCGTCCGGATTTTTACCGGTTCTAAGATAAAACTGTACTAATGCACAAAGAATATCCAGTGTACCCGCTATCAATCCAGCTTTAATAATTGTAGCTGTAGCTTTATAATATTTTTGTTTAGCCATAACTCCGAGTTGCTTAATTGAAATAAAGATTTACTTCTCGGCTAACTCTTTAAGTTTCTGTAGAGCTTTTGGCCACATACCGTTAAACATTTCACTGTACTCTTCATTTGAATCTACATCAACTAACAATTCGGTTTTACCGTTTAGTTCTTTAAAGGAATAATTTTCCAAAGCGCCAGCCCATACTTTTACTGCATCACTTGTGGTGTCTTCTTTTCCATTTTCCACCATACCAAGATGTTCAATCGAGATATACTCGTGCAGCCGGTTTTCTTTTATCCGGCTTACCATTCCCGAAGCACCGGTTTCGCCTGGAGCTAGAAAAAGTATTTTGCTTCCTTCGCTCCAGTCGCCAATGTAATATGACCCTTGCATAAATGCTTCCGTCCAAATTCTATAAGTAGCATCGTTCAGCATTGTGTCCCACACCTTTGCTTTAGGCGCGTTAATTATTATTGAAAATTTCAGTTTGTCCATAGTCTTTCCTTTCATAAATATTTGTCAGATTTTTTTGCGAACTATCTGATTATTAATATTTAACCGTTAATTGCCGTTGTATGCTTTCTGCAAATCTGAAATTATTAGCTTTTTCATTGGCAACATTGCAGCCATCACTCTATTCGTTTTTTCAGGATCAGTACTGCTAAACAATTTATTTATATCTGTTGGTACTATTTGCCAAGACACGCCGTACTTATCTTTAAGCCAGCCGCATTGTCCTTCCGAACCACCTTCGGAAAGTTTCTGCCAAAAATAATCTACCTCTTTCTGTGATTCGCAGTTTACCACAAACGAAACCGCTTCATTGAAAGCGAAATCACGAGGATGGGCACTATCCATTGCCGCAAATATTTGTCCTTCAAGAATGTAATCCGCAAAGGCAATAGTTCCTTCCTTATCCGGTTTTTGATTTGCGCCATAACGAAACGTGCTTAAGATTTTAGAATCGTTAAATATAGAGGTGTAGAAATTAATTGCTTCTTCCGTCTTGCCGCAAACATTACGAACAAACAACATGGAGGGAATAATGGTTTGTTTTACTTCGCCCATAGCTAGAATGATCTGCCACGATACACCGTACTTGTCCTCAATCCAACCGTACTTCTCACTGAAAGGATATTTATCTAACGGCATTAATGCTTTACCGCCGACTGATAGTTTATCCCACAGTTTTTGTACTTCATTTTCTGTTTTGCAGTTTACAAGAAATGAAACGGACGGATTGAATTTAAAATGTGGTCCGCCGTTCAATGCAGTAAAATTCTGTCCGTATAGCTGGAACGGGACTGTCATTACCGATCCTCTTGGTCTGCCGGAAATCTTAGCTCCCGCTTCTTCGTAGTGGGAAGCGCTGCCTTCCTTCGAGTTTTTGAAC
>JAJYMU010000143.1 GCA_021786655.1 Bacteroidota bacterium | reverse complement strand
AGATGCCGGGCAGAGGCAGAAGGTTATTAAGTTTATCTTCATGCGGCGCGTTCATTTACTCCGAGGCTTTTCTGGCCATAAGATAAACAAACAATTCAAAACAAAAATGGCTGGTAAATGCCAGCCATTCTTGAAAACCTGTTCAAGTTGAAGTGTTAGCTAAAAATATAATTCTTGGGAATCACAACAATGCCGGTATCAGAAACCGTAAAACGTTTTCTGTCGGTCTCGGTGTCGAATCCGATTTCCATTCCTTCCGGTATGCTAACATTCTTATCCATAATTGTTCGCCTTACTCTTGCGTATCTGCCGATCTTGCAGTTGTCCATCACAATTGAATCCGTGACGTAGGAAAAACTATTCACGCGAACGTTGAAACCCAATATGGAGCGTTCAACCAGACCTCCGGAAATTATTGTCCCGTCGGATATTAAGGAATTGATTGCGCGCCCGACTCTTTCACCTTCATGAGAAACAGTTTTTGCCGGAGGAAATTGCTGCTGCTGGGTCCTCAACGGCCAATCAAAATCGTACAAATTAAAATGCGGACTAACATTTATAAGATCCATGCTTGCGGCGTAATAACTGTCAATCGTTCCAACATCTATCCAATAGGGCTGATCTTTTTTGTTTTCGTCTATGAAACGATAAGCCTGAACCGGATAGTTGTTATTGAGCATGTAAGGAATTATGTCTTTGCCGAAATCATGGCTCGACATTTTTTCTTTTTCCATCCTGTCGAATACATTTTTCAAATCAGCGACATTGAAAACGTAAATACCCATATTCACGAATGATGAATCCGGTTTGTCTGGAATTACCGGTGGATTCTTGGGCTTCTCAACAAACGAATTAACTTTGTAAGAAGGGTCGATTTCTATAACGCCGAAACGGTTTGCTTGCGTTTTAGGAATAGAGATTGCAGATAACGTTGCGCTGGCTTTCTTTTCAATGTGGTATTGAATCATTTTCAAGTAATCCATTTTGTAAATGTGATCGCCCGAAAGAATAAGCACCCACTCGTAGTTTTCATCTTCAATCAAATTAAAATTCTGATGGATCGCATTCGCCGTGCCCAAGTACCAGTTGTTGCTGGTTTTGAACTGCGGCGGAATGGAGTAAATAAATTCTCTCAACTCCGGATTGAAAATGTTCCATGCTTCATAAAGATGCCGGTTCAGCGAATCGGATTTGTATTGCGTCAGCACGTAAATTTTTCTGAAGCCGGAGTTCAAACAGTTCGACAATGTGAAATCAATAATTCTGTATTTGCCTCCGAATGGAACAGAGGGTTTGGTTCTGTACTGAGTTAGCGGAAAAAGTCTTTCTCCTTGTCCGCCGGATAAAACCATTATCAAAGTTTTTCTAAGTATTGTAGATCCAGTGTACGCCATATCATCCCCGTAGATGTTTGTTAAAATATATCTAATTAAGAATTGATTGGCAATTAAAGAAATTATTAACTTATAAGTGATAATCAAATTGTATCTTCACGCTCTTTTCGGGAATCAAAATGAAGAAATATTCGCCAATCCTAGTGACAGTATCCATTTTTCTTTTCGCAGCTCTTGTTGTTGCAGGTGTCTGGATTTATCAAAATTTGAGCTCGCTTTCAAATGCCGGAAAGCTCATTTCGGTTGTTTCCCAACTCAAGGATTATGACGAAAAGAAGCTTGCCGAATACAACCCGGCGAGTCAACGGGCAGTGGATGTAAAACATTATACGATCAAGATCGATTTGCATCCCGAACAAAAGAAAATATTGGGCGATGTTGACATCACACTTAGAATGTTCGATCATAGGACCGACAAAGTTGATCTCAATTTTTACGAGAATCTGAAAATCAAGAAAGTTGAATTCAACGGGACAAACGTTTCATTTGACCGGGCTGAAAAAATTCTTTCAATCCACAAGACCGATAAAAATTTAGACTCGGCAGACATTAGAATAATTTACGAAGGCACTCCGGAAAATTTAGGATTCGGCTCTTTCACATTTGGAAACGAAGAAGGAAGCCCCACTGTTTATTCATTGAACGAACCGGTGTTTGCATCAACATGGTTTCCGTGTGTGGATTTACCGGACGATAAAGCGCTGGCGGATATTTATATCACAAATGATTCTTCTGAAGTTTCTCTTTCGAACGGCAAGCTCATTGATATTCAAACACACAAATCGCGTAGAACGTACCACTGGAAAACTTTTTATCCCATCTCGACCTACCTAATTGCTCTTTATTCGGCGAAATACAAATCTTTTTCAGAAAAATATGTATCGATTAACAGGGATACGGTTAATCTTTATTGCTATGCGCTGCCGAAGGAATTTGACGATGCGAAAAATGATTTTTCCGACCACCCGGATTACATGAAAACTTTTGAAAAATTATTTGGTCCGTATCCGTTTCCGAAAGAGAAATATGCCGTAGCGGAGTTCTGGTGGCAAATGGGCGCGATGGAACATCAGACAATCACCGGAATCGGATCGAATTTTATCTCCGGCAAAAAATTTTTTAGCGATATGCTCATTCACGAACTCGCTCACCATTGGTGGGGCGATGCAGTTGGTCCAAAAACATGGAAGGATGTTTGGCTAAATGAAGGTTTCGCTACTTATTCCGTAGCTCTCTATTGGGAAAAACGAA
>JAJYMU010000390.1 GCA_021786655.1 Bacteroidota bacterium | reverse complement strand
CTGTTAATAAATCATTATAAGAACGTATTAAGTTCCTAAACGTATCTTCTTGAGAGTAATCATCAATTTGTAATTTAATTAACTCTTTCAATGTCTTAATTCCAATCATTCTACCATGTGAATGCCATAATTTATTATCCCCCAATTGCTTTGCGATTTGTTCTGCTCTTTCGATTTTCTCTTCTTCGGTAACACTTTGACCCTTTTTATTTGAATCTGTTCTATGAACTTTCCAATTGTCAAATTTATACTCTACTAACCATTTTTTAAGTAGCGTAATTGTAAGATTTTTTGCTTGTTCATATCTGCTCAATAATGCTAAATCCTGATTTTGTAAAATAACAAATTCGGCTGGTGTTAATGTATTCTCTCTAGATTTTTCGAGTAGTTTTTCGACTTGATCAAGATATCCAAGCGCAGGGACATATTCTTTGCCGTTAAAAACTTGTGGATCAATCGGACCTAATGAGGAAGAATAATCCATAAAAATTTTGTTACCCGACATACAAAATATTGTTCCAGCGGACATAGCATAATCAGGGACTACAAAATATACCTCATTGTAATGATATCGAATGATATCGACCATTTTTTCAACAGTCTCTACGCTTCCACCGGGTGTATTCAAAAAAACGGCGAGTCTCTCTTTAGTACCATCTTGCTGCTTGCAATTTTCAATAAAATCTCTAAAGAATTTTTCGTAAGCGTGGTGAATTTCACCATAATAGAATACAACATTGGCATCGAAGTGTCTTTCAAGTGCTGACACCTTTTCTTTGAGAATATCATTTACCGTTTTGTCAAAAATTGGCATACTAAAAAAGTTATAGTGCTATATAAAAATATGATTCTAACACCTTATTAGCAACCATTATCAGAGAACCGTAATGAATAAAAAAATATACGCCGACAAATAATAAATGCATACATTTAATAAAGTCTCAGATATTAGAAGTCTATCTCTAATTTACTATACTAATTTTCTTTTTTATCCAGTTTTCAAGACCGCCGGTCACAATTAATTCTTGTGCGGCTTCTCCCACCGGATCGATTGAGTATGTTTTTCCATCTGCAGTTAGATTAGACTGCTCAAAATCAATTTGGCAAACTAATTCCGTTTTAACGGTTAGTTTTTCTTTGCCGAACTTTTTCTTCAAGTCATTTACAATGTCGGGACATTCAATAAGAAGAAATCCGTTGTTCAACGCATTACGTTTATACGTTTCATTGAATGATCCGGCGATTACCAACTGGATACCACGGTACTTAAGAGCAGTTGCTGCTTGCTCGCGAGAACTTCCGGTTCCGAAATTAAAACCGCCGACGAGAATATTTCCTTCCTTCACAATTTTGCCGAATTCCGGATCGTAATTTTCCATTACAACTTTGGCTTGCTCTTGCGGAGTCATATCATCGTTGTAAGTGTACTTACCGGGATAAATTCCATCCGTATTTAAATTATCTTGATGACAGAAAATTAATTCGCCTTCAACTTGCGATGAAAAACCTTGTATGATTCTTACTGATGATTTTGCGCCTTCTTTTTTCGAATTGATTTTAATATCGCCGGAAACTGTTCCAACTTTCTCATTAAAATTAAATGTTATGAATCCGGCAACTGCAGATGAAGCGACAACAGCCGGGGAGGCAAGATATGCCTGTGCATTTGGCGAACCCATTCTTCCTTTAAAATTTCTGTTCGTTGCGGAAATGCCAACTTCGCCGTCTTCCAACAATCCGATTCCGAGACCAATGCACGGTCCGCATCCCGGAGGAAGGGGAATGGCGCCGGCTTCAATCAACGCTTGCCAATCACCGCGCGCCTCACTTTCTTTTTGAACTTCGCTTGAAGCAGCGCCGATATAAAACTTAACATGCTCGTCAATTTTTTTGCCGCGAACAATTAATGCTGCTTCCGACAAATCATCTACACGCGAGTTGACGCACGAAACCAAATAAGCTTTGTTGATCTTCACTTTTTTGTTTTTGATTTCCGAAACAGCCGTCATCGTCTTAACCGTGTTAGGTCCCGATACATGCGGTTCGATCGATGTCAAATCAAGAATTAATTCTTTTGAGTAAAATGCTTCTGTATCGGCTTTTAGTTTTGGAAGCTCGTTTTCAAGTTGCGCAATTTTTTCTTTGTTGATTCGCGGATGCTTACCGTTTCCATCCACATCAGAAGCGACTCCTTCCAATCCGCGTTTTTCAATAAATGCAGAGCGCCTTTTTAACCATTTGATTGTTATTTCATCAATTGGAAATACGCCGGCAAGCGCGCCCCATTCTGTAGTCATATTCGCAATCGAAAGGCGCTGATCAATATCCAAATATTTTATTCCGTCGCCGATAAATTCTATCGCGTGGTTTAGAACTTCATCGTGATTAAAAAATCCGCAGAGCGCAATAATCACATCTTTACCGGTCACACCCGTTCTAAGCTTTCCTTTGAGTTCAACTTTTGCGATCGGTGGAACTTGCCACCATGTTCTTCCGGTTGCCCAAATTGCTGCTGCGTCAGTTCGTACAATTGGCGTTCCTAAACACCCGATTCCTCCGTACATGTTGGAATGACTGTCCGATGCGACGGCCATAGTACCGGGGAACGCGTAACCTTCTTCAATCATTATTTGATGACCGATGCCTCGTCCGGCAGGATAAAAAT
>JAJYMU010000073.1 GCA_021786655.1 Bacteroidota bacterium | reverse complement strand
TCAATATATTACTGCCTACACAAGTTTTTATAGTGCATTAGCAACGGCAGTTCAAACAACGTTAACAGGCGCAACGAATGCTCAAGTTAATGATGCAGCTGAAATATTAATTCTTGCTAATATGAATTAACCACGAGTGAAAGAATAATTAGCCGGCATCTCAAAAATAAAGTGGCTTAAGTTTTGGGGAAATAATAAAATTACTTTTAATGCAGAAAATCTGCCGGGCGGTACTTGGATTCATCAGATTTAGTCAGGAGAATTTTCTCAGACATAAAAGTTCCACCACCATATTGGATGACGTGGTGGTTTAGAACCGCAGCCGTAATTTTTATCTTTTCGATATTCTTTGAATTGTACAGAATAAAAATCAAAAGGATACTAGAAATTGAGAAGCTACGGTTTAGGATTGCAAGCGATCTTCATGACGAAGTTGGCGCTTCGCTTACCTCTTTGTCGATTCAAGCACAGAAAATGTCGAGATCGGGATAACGAGTGAACTTGATATGTTTGAAATGAGCGTAAGTGACGACGGAAAAGGATTCGTAGAAGATGTGAACAACAGCGGCAACGGATTAAGAAATATGAAAATGCGCGCGGAGAAATTAATTTCCTCGCCGCAAGCAGCGAGGTATCAAAAAACAAATTTTACCATATTCGCCGCAAAGCGGCGGGGAATTTACCCACCTTCTCGTCCACCGAAGCCCTGCTTCATCGGGCGAAGGCGGATTAAAATTTAGATACGACTGACACCCGTTGTGTGAATTAACTTGCTATAACAACAAAAAGTAATTATTTTCTTGAAAAATAGAACGCTGATTAAGCGGATTTTTATGATTTACGCAGATGAATTTTTGTCCGAAGGACTCCTTCGGAGAATAATTACTTTTGCTTTCATTTTCTAATTATTGTAATCTAATCCACACAACCGGTATACTGACTTATGTTTATCCATACATTCTACTAAGAATTATGAACGTTATTGAAAGGTTTTTGCAGTTCATAGTATTTGCGTGTTTTATTTACAATAATGTTGTTGCGCAGTCAGCCAATTATAAACCAAAGACTTTTCCGCTCTCGCCTGAAAAGTTTGGTCAAATAAGTGTTGAACAGGGATTGTCACAATCTTCGGTTTTTGCAATATCGCAAGATATACAAGGATTCATGTGGTTCGGTACGCAGGACGGTCTAAATCGTTATGATGGTTATTCAATCAAAGTTTTTAAGCATGATCCTGCCGATTCAAATTCTATTTCCGATGATGCAATTTGGAGCTTGTTGAGCGACAGCAAAGGTAATTTATGGATTGGCACAGTCCGTGGTGGCGTTGATCGTTATGCTATTTCCGAAAACAAGTTTTATCACTACATCCATAGTGAAAATGATTCCACTTCAATTAGCGAGAACTACATTACAACATTGTTTGAAGATTCTTTCGGCAACATTTGGCTGGGATCATTTAGCCGTGGACTAAACCGTTTTAACAGGGATACAGATAATTTTACTCACTTTTTTTCCGAAGCAAATAATCCCAAAAGTTTATGCGGAAATGATATAAAATCAATCTGCGAAGACAAAAGTGGATATTTATGGATTGCAACATTCGAAGGATTATCTAAACTAAAAATAAATTCGCG
This sequence comes from Bacteroidota bacterium, assembly GCA_021786655.1. GTDB lineage: Bacteria > Bacteroidota > Ignavibacteria > Ignavibacteriales > Melioribacteraceae > Fen-1258. The sequence goes on along the minus strand of JAJYMU010000073.1, from coordinate 13,653 downwards.
TCCCAATGTTAAAAATGAACCAGTTTTTATTCGGTATAAATATTCCCCGTCAAATCACTCGGGTTTGAGCGAAAACAATATATCGACGGTTTATGCAGATGACAAAGGAACAATATGGGTCGGTACACTAAGCTCCGGATTAAATCGATACGATGAAAAAACCAATTCATTTAAAAGATATAAGAGAAATGCGAAGAATCCGCTTACCTTATCAAGTAATTATATTAGTTCAATCCGCCAGGATTTAAAAGGAAATCTGTGGATCGCATCTTCGGTGTCCGGCTTAATGTTGTACAACTACAATTCGGGAGAGTTTATTAAATATTACGATGATGTAATTAACACTACGTTTGTCGATAAATCTGGAATACTTTGGTTGGGAACATTTTCCAACGGAGTAAAAACATATGATTTGAGGAAGAATTGGTTTAAACATTTCTATGATGACCCAAATAAGCCGGACGACTTGAACGGAAATATCGTCATGGCAATTTTAGAAGAAAAAGACGGCGTGCTGTGGGTTGGTACATGGGGCGGGGGTTTGAATTGTATTAACCGAAATAGGAATAAAGTTAAATCATATCTCTTTAATTCAAAAAATAAATCTTCACTTAGCGACAACAGGGTGGTAACGCTGATTGAAACTAAAGACGGGTTTCTTTGGGTTGGAACACAAGAAGGACTTAATCGTTTTAACAAAAAAAACGGCGAAGTTTTACGTTATAAAAACATTCCCGGAGAAATCAACAGCATTAGTTTTAACGATGTTTCCACATTATATGAAGACAGCAAAAATAACTTATGGATTGGAGGTCTGCGAGGAGGTCTAGATCGATTCAGCAGGAAAACAAATACTTTTATACACTATAATCCCGATCCTCAAAATCCTCAAGCAATTTCAGGAATTGCAATTTCTAAAATTTTTGAAGATAGTAAAGGAGAAATTTGGATAGCAACACTTGCCGGCGGTTTACATTGTTATGATCCGGGAACGGATTCATTTAAAAGATATTATCCGCTGCACGAATTTAATCCGGCTGTTAAAACCGGAATAAGTCTAAATATTAGTTCAGTAAATTCAATTTATGAAGATGATGCCGGTATTTTGTGGTTCGGAACTTACAGCGGTGGACTAAACCGTTTTGACCGCAAACAAAATTCTTTTATTTATTACACGGAACTTGATGGATTATCGAATAACCTTGTTTATGGAATTCTTCCCGACAAATCCGGTAACCTTTGGCTTAGTACCAATAATGGAATTTCACGATTCAATTTAAAAACCGGAAAGTTCAGGAATTTTTATGTTAGCGACGGTTTGCAGGCAAATGAATTTAATCACGGATCGTTTTTTTTAAGTTCAACCGGGGAAATGTTTTTCGGCGGTATAAACGGCTTTAATGCATTTTTCCCTGATGAAATTGAAGACAACGAAAATGCCCCGCCCGTATATTTTGCAAATTTCAAAGTATTCGATAAAACCCTCCCGCTCTCAAACCCAATTTCTGAAAATCAAAAAATAGAGCTTTCTTATTCGCAAAATTTTTTCACATTCGAATTTGTGGCGCTTAATTATACCTCCCCCGAAAAGAACCAGTTTGCATATATGCTCGAAGGATTCGACAAGGATTGGCATCAAGTCACTGCTTTGCAGCGTTACGGTAGTTATACGAATCTTGATCCCGGGAACTATTTACTGCATGTAAAAGCAGCAAACGATGTCGGCAAATGGAATGAAAAAGCCGCATCAATAAACATCATTATTAAGCCGCCATATTGGATGACGTGGTGGTTTAGAACCGCAGCAGTAATTTTTATCTTTTCGATATTCTTTGGATTGTACAGAATAAAAATCAAAAGGATAATAGAAATTGAGAAGTTAAGGTTTAGGATTGCGAGCGATCTTCATGACGAAGTTGGCGCTTCGCTTACCTCTTTGTCTATTCAAACGCAGTTGTTGAATAGTGAACTGGATAAAAAAAGGCTCGATCAAAAAATCGGCATTATAGAAGAACTAAGCAGAAAAGTGATCGGGATGATGAGCGATGTAGTATGGTCTATCGATTCTCGTAACGACAGCATGCAAAATATGATAGACCGGATGAAAGATTTTTCTTCCCAGATTCTTAACGACAAAAACATTCAAGTAGAATATGATATTACTTTATCGAATCCGGAGAAAAGAATTTTATTAGATGCCAGACATAACATCTATCTCATCTTCAAAGAAGCAATAAACAATATTGCAAAACATTCCAACGCAAAAAATGTCGAGATTAGGATATTGAGTGAACTGGACACGTTTGAAATGAGTATAAGTGACGACGGAATCGGAAATAAGGCGGAAGAACATAATCACGGGAATGGAATGAGGAATATGGCATTGCGTGCAGAAAAGATAAAAGGGAAAATCGATTTTGTTTTCGGTAACGGATTATTAATAAAACTAATTGTCAACAAACTATAAAACCACATCTTTATGGGGTAGCTAAAAGTTACAACAGTAATTATGTTGAAAGCGTGATATCAGTAGCCATCATAGAGGATATTGCCGATACACGCAACGGCATTGCAGAATTTCTGAACAGGCAGCGGAGTATCATGTGCAAAACCACTGCGGATTCTATCGAGTCGTTCCTCACCAACACATCCAAAGAAGAAATAATTGATGTGTTACTGCTGGATATAGGTCTACCCGGTATGTCTGGTATAAGCGGCATAAAATTAATTAAAGAACGCTACCCGGATATTAACATTCTTATGCTTACTGTATATGAAGATTCCGATAAAGTCTTTGAAGCAGTCTGTGCCGGTGCCGTAGGTTATTTGATAAAGAACACTCCGCTGATAAAAATTAAAGAAGCCATAGAAGATGTTTATACTGGCGGCGCACCAATGTCAGCCCAAATTGCAAGGAAGGTAGTCGAGTTTTTTAATCAAGTCAAACCGGCTTTACACGAACAAATTCTTACTTTCAAAGAAAAGGAAATTGTTGCCGGGTTAGTTGACGGCTTAAGCTATAAAATGATTGCTGCCGCCAACATCATATCAATTGAGACTGTGCGCTTCCACATAAAAAATATTTACAGAAAGCTCCACGTTAACTGCAAAGCGGAAGTAATAACCAAGTCTTTACGGGGAGAAATTTAAACATCCATTCGACATTTCTTTTTTCCATCTAATTTGTTTCCGATAAACTCGATTTCATTTTTTGAAAATATTTAAAGTGCAATTCGGAAAAGCAGCTGAACCAGCTTTTACTCTTGCCCCCATGTTCATGTGGTTGTTAAGCTGTTCTTGCATCTTTAGCTTTGCTACAAATCAAAAAATCAATTTTCCCATTTAGGAAGATGAAGAATATAATATGAAAGCTAACTTTTAATTGAAGTACGGAGGTTATATGAAAAAATATTTTATACCGCTGATTTGTTCATTCTCGTCAATTTTATTTCTTCAAAATGTTTCACTTTCACAAACAAACGAAAGTTTGCCTACTACAAATGGAATTGTATACGCGGTAGCAGTAAGTGGAAACACCATTTATATTGGAGGATCTTTTTCGTCAGTAGGAGGGACTGCAAGAAATAGTATTGCTGCTATTGATGCAACAACCAAAACGGTTACAAGCTGGAACCCAAATGTATCAGGCGGTGGCGCAAGCGTGTATACAATTGCTATAAGTGGAACCGATATTTATGTGGGGGGGTTCTTTACAACTATTGGTGGACAGGCAAGAAACAATATTGCAAAACTGAACAACACCACTGGAAATGCAGACGCAACATGGGATCCGAATACAAACTCAACGGTAAACACAATTGCAATAGGAGGAGCAGCCGTATATGCTGGAGGCAATTTTACAACTATCGGTGGAGCGAGCAGAAATTATATTGCAGCTCTTAGTTCAACTTCAACAGGCGCAGCTACATCTTGGAACCCAAATGCAAACGCCGCAGTGAGGACACTTGTTTATTATCTCGGAGCAATTTTCGTTGGTGGTGATTTTACTACTATTGCTACCGGAAACAGAAATTACTTAGCAATGATCGCTGAAGGAGGCTCATTACAACCCTTTAATCCTAGTCCGAATGCCAAAGTTTATTCTATTGCAGTCACAGATAACAACGTAATTTATATCGGTGGACTATTTTCTACTGTTGATAGTGCTATCGTTAATCATGTTCCCAGGAGTGGCCTAGCCGCAGTGAACGGATCCGGAGATCTTTTACCGTGGAATCCATCCCATCAGGCCAGTACCACTGAAATTTATGCAATTGCTTTCTCCGGGTCGATTGTTTATGTAGGAGGAAAGTTTACAAGATTTGTCAGTACTACCAGAAATAACATTGCTGCTGTAAATACATCAGGAACTGTTACTAGCTGGGATCCAAACGTTGGCGTTGCTGGCGGTCTTGGTGATGGAGTTCATTCTATTGCCCTTGATTTTACAAATGGAAGGGTTTATGCAGGTGGTCTATTTAATTCTGTATTAGGAGTCTCCTGTTCTGATTTTGTCGGACTTACTAACACTGCTGATGCTGCTCTCCCCGTTGAACTCACTTCATTTACTGCCACAACCAGCGGTTCGAATGTTGATCTGAATTGGTCAACGGCAACAGAAGTAAATAATTATGGTTTTGAGATTCAAAGACAGAAGACAGAAATCAGAAATCAGAAGTCGGAATGGGAGAATATAGGATTTGTACAAGGCAGCGGTAACAGCAATTCACCAAAAGAATATTCTTTCACAGATACGCCTACTGGAGGGCAACAATTCCAATACCGGTTAAAGCAAATTGATTTTGACGGCAAGTTTGAATACTCGGAAACAATCGAAGCGAAATTGGAGACACCGGCAAATTTTGCTCTGTTACAAAACTTTCCAAATCCATTTAATCCATCAACTATAATCAGGTTCGAGTTACCGAAGGAAAGCAACGTTACGCTTAAGGTGTTTAACATTCTCGGTGAAGAAGTAGCAACTTTGGTAAACAAAGTAATGACTCCCGGCAGGCAGGAAGTAACATTTGATGGGTCTAAACTGGCGAGCGGAATGTATATCTACAGAATCCAAGCGGGAAATTTTGTAGAAGTAAAAAAACTATTGCTGCTGAAATAATAATTAGAGAGAAAAATTGTTATTGAGATTTCTCTAATTCTCACTTGAATAAAGTTTGACATATATACCAACGAGTAGAAAGAATTGGCAACAATTCTTTCTACCCTCCGCGCAGAGCGTTAACAATATTTAATCTTGCCGCACGTATCGATGGTAAGAACCCGCCAAGAAATCCCATGAATATTGCGAAGATAAATGATGAAACAATAATTGATGGAGACAGCGCAAACGAAAATGATAAATCGGCAAAAGAACTAAAATTGAGAGTAGATATTCTGAAGAACTGAAGAAACGAGGCGAAGATCAATCCAATCACGCACCCGATCATTGCTATTGTTAACGATTCAACTAAGAATGCACCAAGTATACTTCTCCGGCTGAATCCCAATGAACGCATTGTCCCAATTTCAACTGTCCGGTTGGCAACTGCGGCGTACATAGTAATCATCGCACCGATGATAGCGCCAAAACTGAATATGACCGTAATAAATATTCCAAGAATTCTGATGAAGCCGGCTAAGAACTCAGATTGCTCTTCAAAATATTTCTGTTCTATTTTCGGTTCGAATTGAACGAGCCGACGGTCAGAGTCAAACTCATGTTTTATCTGATCAAAGTCGTTCGGGTTGCTCATTCTAAATGTGATAGTTGAAACTGCACTTCCCCGGTTGAACGCATTCAACAATTGATCGTTGCTGCCCCACAATTCGGAATCAAATCCGCTGCCGTTAGATTCAAACAATCCCACAATTTTCCAATTATCCCCGGCAAATTTTACAGTGCTGCCAATCTGAGCGCTGACAAATTTATTTGCAACTGCTTCACCCACAATTAATTCTCGAAGCGAAGGATTAAACATTCTTCCTTCCTTAATTTTCACTTGCGGTCGAAGCTGCCAAACTTGGGGCGACACTCCGCGAACTGTAACATTGCTCAATCCGCCGGTTTTAATTGCCAAGTTGATAACAACTACCGGTTCTTCTGAAATGATTCGCATACCGTTAGCATCTTTTGCAATGAAAGGTAGTGTTCTTATCACGTTACGCGTATCACCGTTAATGATACTTGAGATTTCTCCATTGGAAGATTTCCTGGTGATCATCACATTATCAGCGCGCCCGGTTGCAATAAGTGTTTTCTGAACCCCGTAAGCCATCATTAGAACAGCTGCAAAAACAAAAACAACCAATGCAATACCGGCAATGGTAATTCCGGTAGTAAGTTTTCTGGTTTTAAAACTTCGTAATGTATATTTCAATGGTATTTTCATTTTCATCCTCTACTTAAATTCTGAACGAAGTGAAGAATCTCCATACACACAATTTGGAGATACTTCTCCAAAGGAGTCCTTTGGACAGTCGCTACGCTCCTTCAGTATTTACTATCCAACAAATCTGAATCCATCAACTATCTTTGTACCCAGTGCCCTTTGAATCGGGAAAATAGATGCGAGCACACCAATCAACAACGCAGCACCAACCGAAAGAACAACAGTAATAGTCTCTATTTCGAATACAGGGAAAATTCCTTTTGGAATAACCTGAGAAAAACCGGCAACAATTGGAAAAGTTAGAAGCAATCCAATTCCACCGCCAAGAAATGATATAAACATCGATTCACCAAATATCAATCCGACAATATGCTTAGCTGAAAAACCAAGCGTCTTGAGCACGGCATACTCGCGTGTTCTTTCTCTTGCCGCCATAACCATTGTATTGCCAAGCACCAAAAGAATTATCCCAACAATCGCCCAAGACATTACATTCATAGACGTAATGATAGAGCCGTAAGCGGAAATAAAACCTTGCGTAAATGCACGTTCCGTTTCAGTCTTAGTTTCATCAGGCGAATTCTTGAACAAAGCATCTATCTGAGAAGAAATCTGTGCCGACTTTGACGGATCGCCAACCTGAACAACGTACCATCCAACTTGATTTTCTCTTCCGGGCATTTCAACTTTCATTCGCTCGTTCACATAATCCCAATGGAAAAGCATCTGCATCGCATCGGTGGTTTTAAACTTGGGTTGATAAATTCCCGCGATAACAAAATCCCAAGTGCCTGGATAAATATCTCCCTCGAGAGACATTTGATCGCCAACCTTGAGTTTGTATAGCTTTGCAATGTCTGCGCCGATGATGCATGAATTTCTTTCTTTCTTAAAATTCTCCAACTCTTGAGACGGTACAACAAATTCCGGAACAACGTCAAAATAAGTTTCGGGATCGACTGCCATTCTTGAGAAGAACTGGTTCTTATCTTTATAAACTCCACCAAACCAATTTGCATAAGAAACATCAGTTACGCCAGGAATTTTTTCTATTTTGTCTTTGTATGATAACGGCAACGGGAAAATAAACGAAACCGCCTGGCGTGTAATTAACCTATTGGCAGACGCAGCGTCAACACCTACATACCAAGCCGAAACCACTGTTCTCAACAAACCGAAAGCAATTACCGCTATAGAAATACCAAGGATTGTTAGAGTTGTTCTGAGTTTATGACGAAGCGCATTCTTAAAAATTAATTTGAAAATTTTCATAGCGTCACCTCGCTCAACCTTTACCGTTGGCGGATAAATCGCCTTTGTCAAGATGAAGCAGACGCGACGCTCTTTCTGCCGCATGCTGATCGTGAGTTACCATTACGATAGTCTTTTTAAATTCTTTGTTCAATCTCTCCATGAGAGTGAGAATTTCTTGAGCGGAGTTTTTGTCAAGGTCGCCGGTCGGTTCATCTGCAACAAGTATAACAGGGTCGGTAACGATAGCACGCGCAATAGCAACACGCTGTTCCTGTCCGCCGGAAAGCTGTTTTGGATAATGCTTCATTCTATCGCCGAGACCAACAATGTTAAGTGCTGCCTCAACATGTTTTTTCTTTTCCGATTTCGAAAGCTTGGTTAGTAATAGCGGAAGCTCAACGTTCTCGTACGCCGTAAGTACGGGAAGAAGATTATAAAATTGAAAAACAAACCCAACGTTCGATGAACGCCATTTTGCAAGAGCGGATTCACCAAGTTTTGCGATGTCTGTTCCGGCGACAGATAACTCGCCTCTGGATGGTCTGTCAATTCCGGCAATTAAATTTAAGAGTGTAGTTTTTCCGGAACCGGAAGGACCCATCAGCGCAAGGAATTCCCCTTCTTCAACACCAAGCGTGATGTTATGCAGCACCGGAATTTCCAAACTATTTCTCCAATACGATTTGGATACATTTTTTATTTGAATAATTTCTGACATACTTTCTCCTCACAAAAAGTTTTGGAAGCCGAATGAGATTTTTCTGCGATCACTTTCTTAAATGCTTTCTAATTAATGAAGCGATGTAGTGAGCGTCTTTTCATTTCGCGCTTACTTTTATTCCGTCTTGAATTTTATCGTTAACCGGATCAATAACTTTGTCGCCCTCAACCAAACCCGACTTGATTTCAGTATATCCGCCGAGATCTTTTCCCGTAACTATCGGAACTTCAACGGCTTTATCATCACGAACAACAAATGCAACCGAAGCACCGTTTCTTTTAGCAACTGCTGTTGAAGGAACAACCAGAAATTGTTTTGTATCCTCAATCTTTTCTTTCTTTGTGGTCTCGTTAAGGAAGACAACCTTTGCGCTCATCTCCGGCAAAACACGTTGATCGTAATTTTTGAATCCAACCTTTACCATAACAGTTGCTTTCGATCGGTCCGCAGTAGGGACAATCTTGGCAACATAACCCGGGTAAGCTTTATCCGGATAAGCATCGAGACGAATCTCACAATCTTGGTTAAGAATAATTTTTTCAATGTTGGATTCCGAAACATCAATCTCTGCTTGCAGCGAATTCATATCGGCAATGGTAACAACTGCCGCCTTAGCATTAGCACCGGCACCAAGCGGTGCGACAACTTCTCCTACATCTGCATTTTTTGTTAGAACGGTTCCGTTAAACGGAGCGCGTATGAGAGTGTTTTCCAAAGCAACTTCCGCCTGTAGAACTTGCGCTTTAGCTACGTCAATCGAAGCCAGCACTCGGTTGTATCTCGATTCAGCAGCATCAACTTCCATCTTCGTTGTGGAACCGGATTTCAATAATTCTTTCTGACGATTAAAATTATTTTCAGCGTCTTTCAAATCGGCTTCGCTTAATTTTTGATTTGCTTTGGCTTGTTCGAGCTGCGCTTTAATGTCGCTGTCTTCAAGACGCGCTATAATTTGATCTTTAACAACTTTGTCGCCTTCAACAACACCAAGATAAACGAGTCTTCCCATTCCCTTGGATGCAACCGCTGCTTTTCTCTGGGCAACAACATATCCGCTTGCAGTCAGCACAGCATTTGATTCTGATGGAGATTGTAAAACGACCGACGTCAATTTTACTTCAATGGCTTGCTGGCTTATAGATTTCCAACCAAAGTAAAGTGCAAGAATGATAGCTACCGCCACGGCAACACCGCCTACAATTTTGTAGATACGATTCTTTCTTTCCGGATTTTCCAGTTTCTCGTCTCTATTTATTTTAAGTGAAGAAAGGTCAGCGTTTTTCGTTTCCACTTTAATCTCAAAAATTTGTTAATAAAGAAATACTAGGTATACAATAGTGAATTAACTTACAGTAAGACAAAATTGTAAATTACTGATTGTTTCGACGATAGTGCCGTTCAAAAGTTCCATCAAACAGATATCTTTCCGAATTTTTTTCCAATCAGCTCCGAAGTTATTTCAGATAAATCATTTTCTTGGTTGCACTAAAACCTTGTTCTGCGCCCAATGAATAATTTCTCGCTTGAAGTCTATAAAAATAAACACCACTCGGTAAAGACTCGCCGAGGCGAGACTCTCCATTAAACGTGACTTCATAATTCCCCGGCGCTTTTTCTTCGTTAACAAGTGTTGCAATTTCTCTTCCCAACAAATCATAAACTTTCAGCAAAACGTGTAAGGGCTGAACATGTTCAGCCCCTACGCTGGGAACAGAAAATCTTATTGTTGTTGAAGGATTGAACGGATTCGGAAAATTTTGTGAAAGAGAAAATTCTTGAGGCAAAAGATTTTTCTCATCCTCCACATCAACTAGCTGGCCATATTCTACCCCGTTGATTTTGGCGTAAGTCAAATCATATTTATTTCCAGTTGCAGTCACTATTGCAATCCAATTTTCCTGATAATAAATTCCAATCCCAAGAGCTTGACGCCAGAAAAGACCATAGTTGGAGGAAGTACGGCCAGTTACAATTTTTGATAGAACGGGTTGGGAAAACACATTTTTAACAGAGACATCAGCGCAGTATAAGTCACCGTTAAAAAAATAGTCTCGGGCAGTACAAAACAAGCTATCAAGTTTTTCTTCTTTCCCGTTTTCGTAAGGAAGTTTATAAAGGACTCCATTCGTACTATCAACTCTAACGAAAGCTTTTTCTAAAACTTTTATTTCATCATAAGTGAATGGTGGTTGTTCTATAAGAAAATATCTTTTTCCACTTGCCAAGATGGTGTCTGAGATAACCCTTTTGGATAAATAAGAAATTCTATTATTAGGTGATGTATCAAAATAAGTGACCTTGTACTGCCATTCATCCCCAATATGCAGTGGGTAATAATTCAGCGAAGGATTAACCTGGGCAAACAGCTTAGCTGAAAGAAGTAAGACAAAAATGATAATATAAACTTTAATGTTTTTCATTTCCCCGTCCCCAACTTTTCTTGTTTCAAAACTAGAGAAAATAATTAGTTATTCAACTGCAAAATCTCAACCATTTTTTTATGCACTTTCCCGTTCGTTGCTAAAATTTGTTTCGAATAAATATCGGTTGATTCTCCCGCAAAATTTGTGACTAAGCCGCCGGCTTCTTCAACAATTAATTTACCGGCGCACACGTCCCATGGATTGAGATGCACTTCCCAGAATCCGTCGAAGACGCCGGATGCGACGTAACAAAAATCGATTGCGGCGGAGCCAAGCCGTCTAACCGCGCGCGCAGTTTTCAAGAATGCGATGAAACGTTCGAACACATGATCGGGATTTTCCGTAACATTGTATGGGAATCCGGTAACGATCATACTTTTTCTAATATCATCGTTTGTGCTGACTTGCAACTTTTGTCCGTTACGGAAAGAGCCGCTTCCCTTTTCTGATGAATAGACAATGTCGTTCATCACGTCATATACAACGCCGCAAACGGTTTCATTATTTTTTTGAACGCCGATCGATACGGAAAAAATCGGGAAGCCGTGAGCAAAGTTGGAAGTGCCGTCTAGAGGATCCACAACCCACAAATATTCTGAACTTGCTTTGTGAGAGCCGGTCTCTTCTGCCAGCACTGAGTGCGTTGGAAATTCTTTCTTCACAAAATTTATAATCGCTTCTTCCGATTTTTTATCGATCTCAGTTACAAGATTAGAAAGATTGGTTTTGTATTCGATGGAAAAGTTTTTTCCGAATCCTTCGCGAATAATTTCGCCGGCTATTTTTGAAATTTGGACGACTTTATTTATCATTAAGTCACTTGAAAAGTTTGAAATGTCGGTTACAAAGTTACGGCAAGGCTTCCGTTACAATCAACTTCGCAAAAAAATAAACCCGATTCCTTACGAAACCGAGTTTATCGAAAAATACTGCAATACTATATTGAATTAAAAAAAACGGATCGGTCACTCGCCTCGATTCGATTAGTCTCATCGAGTCGAAGCGGGCAGACCGATCCCTACATTTAGTAGCTATCTTTGGTGATGATAACCTTTCCTTTGAAAACACGATACATGAAAATCGTGTACGCGACTACAATCGGCATTCCTATCAGCGCAATGATCAGCATTGTTGTTAACGTTCTCTGAGATGATGACGCGTTATAGATCGTTAAGCTGTTCGCTAAATCAATATTGGACGGAACCAATCGTGGAAACAAACTAAGCGCCGTTAACAGAATCATCATAGCAATCATCACCGAAGATGACAAGAATGCGACGCCGAATTTGCCGGACTTGACCGCAATTGGTATATAGATAATGGATGCAAACAAAAGTACAAACAAGAGCCAAAAAATCGGATTCTTCAAAAGTCCATCAAACAAATATCCGCCTTCAAAGAATGTCAATATCGTCGCAAGAACGTAGAGAACAACAAACGCAATCCACGTTTTGTCAATCCATCTAACCATTCTTTCGCGTTGAACTCCATCGGATTTCATTGTCATGTAAACTGCACCGTGCATGGTGAAAAGAACTAAACTCAGAACGCCAACCAGCAGTGAATACGGATTCAACAAACCCAGAAATGAAATTGATGAAATCACTTTTCCATCCTTCAATTGAACCGGCAGTCCGCGCAAAATATTTCCGATTGCGACGCCGAACAGGAGAGCCGGAACTAAACTTCCCAGTCCGAAAGCGAGATCCCAATATTTTTTTGATTGAGCCGACTCGGAATATTTTCTGAACTCAAACGACACTGCGCGGAATATCAGTGCTGTTAACAAAAGCATGAACGCTAAATAGAATCCGCTGAACACGGTAGCATAAACAATTGGAAATGCGGCAAACAAAGCACCTCCGCCGGTCAACAGCCACACTTCGTTTCCATCCCACACCGGACCAATTGCATTTACATTGACTCTTTTTTCATTTTCATTTTTTGTGAAAAGGTGCAGAACTCCAACGCCGAGATCGAATCCGTCGAGGATTGCATAACCTACAATCAGAACACCAACTAATAAAAACCAAATTAAATTTAGATCGATCATGATTACACCTCCTTCGCTGGAATTGGATCCGGACCAAGTTTAACTTTTCTCACGAGCAGATACACAAGAATTGATCCGAGCATGATATAAATTATTCCAAACAGAATAATTGAGAAAAGAATTTCTCCGGCACCAACAGTTATTGAAACTGCGTCGCTGGTTTTCATTAACTTGTAAACGATCCACGGCTGCCGTCCGACTTCCGCCGCAATCCATCCAAGCTGACAAGCAATTAACGGAAGCGGAATAGACCAAACGAGTAATTTCAAAAACTTTTTGCTTTCCCATAGAGTCTTCTTATATAGTTTGAATGTTGCGATCGCCATCGCCAAAATAAAATACATTCCGAGTAGAACCATGTTATGATAGGAAACAAAAGTTAGAAACAGCGGCGGCACTTCTTCTTTTGGAAAATCATTAATGCCTTGAACTTTTGCATGAACGTCTCCAAATGCCAGCCAGCTAAGTAGTCCGGGAATTTCAATAGGTGCTTTTAACGTTGGCGGATGATCGAGCGGCACAGCAAATAACGCTATCGGCGCACCCGATTGTGAAGTGTATAAACCTTGTATCGCCGCAAATTTTTCAGGTTGAGTTTCAGCTACCTGCCTTCCGTGTTCATGCCCAAATGGAAAAACTTCGAGCAGTGAAACAATCAAACCAAATATGATTGAAAGTTTCAGAGCCTTCTTAGAAATTTCTCCGCCTTTGTTTTTTAAAACCAAATACGCTGCAATTCCAGCCATAAAAAACGCGCCGGAAATTAATGCTGCATCAACAGTATGCAAGAAGCGCGGCATCGTTGAAGGATTA
>JAJYMU010000146.1 GCA_021786655.1 Bacteroidota bacterium | reverse complement strand
AATTACGTTTTCGTGAGTCTCTTTGCACAAAATTCCTTTCGTCATCAAAGCTTCGCAGAATCTTCTTGCGCCTTTAGCTTCCGGTTTTAATTCCACCCCGATGAACAAACCTCTTCCTCTAACTTCTTTAATGTGTGAAGAATTTATTTTTTTCAGTTCACCGATAAAATAATTTCCAAGTTCGAATGATTTTTCAATCAATTTTTCTTCAACCAAAACTTTTAACGATTCTCTCGCGACTGAAGCGCCGAGGGGGTTTCCTCCAAATGTGGAACCGTGATCGCCGGGTTTAAAAACGCCAAGCAATTCTTTGTTCGAAAGAACTGCCGATACCGGGTAACAACCGCCCGACAATGCTTTGCCGATTATGACTGCGTCCGGTTTGATTCCTTCATACATGAATGCAAATAATTTTCCGCTTCTGCCAAGCCCGCATTGAATTTCATCGGCAAGGAAAAGTATGTTATTCTTTTTACAAATTTCGAAAGTTGATTTCAAATAACCATCCGGCGGAACAACAACGCCGCCTTCACCTTGAATTGGTTCTACAAGAAACGCGATCGTATTCGGAGTGATTGCATCTTCCATCGCTTTAACATTTCCATACTCAACAATCTTGAAGCCCGGTGTAAACGGACCGAATCCATCGCGGTACTGAGCTTCGGTAGAAAAACTAATTATGGAAATTGTTCTGCCGGCAAAATTATTTGTGCACGTAATTATTTCGGCTTTGTGTTCCGGAACGCCTTTTACTTTGTATCCCCACTTGCGTGCCGCTTTCAACGCTGTCTCAACTGCTTCAGCGCCGGAATTCATTGGCAACGACATTTCGTAACCTGTAAGATCGCTCAACTCTTTGTATAGCAGCGGCAACTGGCTGTTTCTAAAAGCGCGTGAAGTCAGCGTAACTTTTTCGGATTGGTTTTTCAATGCATGAACAATACGCGGGTGACAATGACCTTGGTTAACGGCAGAATAAGCGGCAAGGCAATCGAGATATTTTTTACCTTCAACATCATAAACCCACACGCCTTCGGCTCTATCTATTACTACATCAAGCGGATGGTAATTATGCGCACCATACTTTTCTTCCAGTTCAATATAGTCCTTGGTTGTCATATAGATCCCTAATTGGTTGGATGATAAAATTTCGTACGCAAATATAATAAAAGGAGTTAGGAGATAGAAGTAAGGAGATAGAAGGAATCGCAGAAATGGCGTGTTTGCGTTAGCATAACCCATTTGATAATTTACACAACAAAAATGTGTGTAACATGCAAATCAAAACCATAACGATTTCGATCGGCACAAAAGGATATTGTGACATAGTTGACATCACTCACGAAGTGCAGAAAGTTATCAACGAAAACGGCTTGAAGGAAGGAAACGCTCTTGTATTTGTTCCCGGCGCTACTGCCGGCGTAACAACCATTGAATACGAACCCGGTTTGCTTAAAGATTACCCGCAATTTTTTGAAAAGTTAATTCCTTCCAATGCCAAATATGCTCATGACGAAACTTGGGACGACTCAAACGGTTTTTCCCACATTCGTTCATCGCTTCAAGGCGCATCGCTAACTGTTCCGTTCTCAAATACGAAATTAATGCTCGGGACGTGGCAGCAAATTGTCTTAGTCGATTTCGACAACCGCTCTCGCAAAAGAAAAGTTATTATACAACTAATGGGTCAATGAAATGAAAAACAAATTCTCTTACGTCATCGCTCTGCTTCTCGTTCATTCAATCTTAATTTACGGATGGGGCGATAAGGGCCACAAGACGATAACGTTGTTTGCGATGAAACTAATTCCACAGCAGATGTATCTTTCCGAAGACATGAAACTTGCAATCATCGAACATTCTGTTGATCCCGACAAAAGAAAACGAGATGATCGTTCCGAAGGACCGAAACATTTCATTGACATCGATTATTACAAAGAATATATGGATGGAAAGATTATTACCTCACTCGACACACTAAAAAAGTTGTACGGTGAAAAAGCTGTTGTTAAGGAAGGTATTCTTCCCTGGGCGACAGAAGATTCTTATTCCAAATTGATCGGCGCGTTTAAATCCGGCAATAAAGACGAAATCATTTTGTACGCATCCGATCTTGCTCATTATGTTGAAGACGGACATCAGCCGCTTCACGCTACCGTTAATTACAACGGGCAGTTAACCGATCAAAAGGGAATTCACAGCAGATACGAAATCGACATGGTTGACGACAGTTTGAACGCAATTAAAAACGGATTTATGTTACAGAACCCATTCTATGTGAAAGATTTGTCTGGATACATTTTCGACTATATCATGGAATCAAACTCTTATGTTGAGATGCTGCTTTCTGCCGATAAATATTCTTCGGGCAAAACCGACGGTAAGTTCAACAAAGAGTATTATCGTTTGCTGTGGCTGAAGACAAAGTATATAACGATAAATGAATTCAACTTCGGCGCACTGAGTTTAGCCAGTCTGATTTATTCGGCGTGGGTAGATGCTGGTAAACCGAAAATTCCGGATTGATAGTGAAGAAAAAATTTGTAACGGTTTTTGGCAGCTCGGTTCCGCAGCCCGGCGATGCTGAGTATGAGTATGCTTACCAATTGGGGAAAAAGCTCGCGCAGAATAATATCAATGTTTGCAGCGGCGGATTTCAAGGAATAATGGATGCAGTTTCCAAAGGCGCGC
>JAJYMU010000308.1 GCA_021786655.1 Bacteroidota bacterium | reverse complement strand
TTCCGATCTCGAATCGCTAATCGGAATTATCAACTGATAATCATCCGGTGAAAATGGAATCGAGTTTCGATAGTTAACCAGCTCAAACGAAGCGCTCGGATTGCATGAACTCCCGTTTTTCTTCACAACGATTGGGGGCAAAACATTCAGTTTCAAAGTTTTGGCTGTCTCAATCTTTATCGGATCAAGATCGAAGTTCCGGTTACCATTGAGAATGGAGAGATAAGGATAAACAACAAAGTCTTTGGAATTGCACTTGAATCTAATGACCCCTTGAAGAAAATCATCTATCGAGTTTGTAGAATCATACGTACTGATACTAACCGAATTGGAAGTTGACTTACGCTCAATTATTTTATCGCTGCTCTTTAAATCAAGATTCAAGGTAAGACCGGCGTGGAATCCGTTTCCATTCTTCACAAATATTAGATTGCTGTACGATACACGGTAACTGAGATAACAAACCAGTCCGGAGTCGGAAGGTAAAATGTTCTTCTCTATCGCAATTAAACCGGTCGAAACTGATTGGAATCTTTCTCGCGTTTGAGCTGTAAACAGATTTGCTGTTACAAATAAAATTACAATTACGCCAAATAACTTTTTCAATAAATGATTCATCAGCAATGAGGATTATTAACTGTTCATACTTAACATGAATTCTTTATTGTTCTTTGTACCCTTCATTTTATCTAACAAAAATTCCATAGCTTCTGTCGGGTCAAAATCACTTATAATTTTTCTAAGTATCCATACCTTGCTTAGTTCATCTTCCTTCATCAATAGTTCTTCTTTTCGTGTACTTGATTTATTAACGTCAATAGCTGGAAAAATTCTTTTGTCTGAAAGTGATCTATCCAAAACCAATTCCATATTACCGGTTCCTTTGAATTCTTCAAAAATAACTTCATCCATCCTACTGCCGGTATCAACCAAAGCGGTTCCAATAATCGTGAGACTTCCGCCGTCTTCGGTATTTCTAGCCGCGCCAAAAAATCTTTTGGGTTTATGAAGTGCATTTGCATCAACACCACCGGATAAAATTCTTCCGCTGTGAGGAATTACTGTGTTATGAGCGCGTGCAAGACGTGTAATTGAATCCAGTAGAATTACAACATCATCTCCCGCTTCAACCATACGTTTAGCTTTTTCAATAACCATATTTGCAACTTGAACGTGACGTTCAGCCGGCTCATCAAAAGTTGAACTGATAACTTCTGCTTGTACCGAACGCTGCATGTCTGTTACCTCTTCTGGGCGTTCGTCTATCAGCAACATTATGATTTTCACTTCCGGGTGATTTCTGGTTAATGAGTTGGCAACTTTTTGGAGTAAAACCGTTTTACCGGCTTTGGGCGGTGAAACGATCAAACCTCTTTGCCCTTTACCAATTGGAGAAAGCATATCAATGATACGCATCGAGTACTCACCTGGTGCTGATTCCAATTTTAATCTTTTCGTTGGATAAAGCGGAGTCAGGTTATCAAATAAGGTTCTCTCGCGAATCGCCTCCGGATCTTTGCCGTTAACAGCCTCTACACGCAGTAAAGCGAAAAAACGCTCTCCTTCTTTAGGCGGACGAACCTGCCCGCTTACAAAATCTCCGGTTCGCAAACTGAACCGTTTTATTTGTGAGGGCGAGACGTAAATATCATCGGGCGAGGGCAAATAGTTGTAATCTGCCGAACGCAGAAAACCGTATCCGTCCTGTAAAACTTCAAGCACTCCTTTGGAGAATGTTAAACCGTCTTTCTGGGATTGTGCTTCAAGTATTTTAAAGATGAGTTCTTGTTTGCGGAGGTCGCTGTATCCGGCGAGCCCAAAATCTTTTGCAATCTTAAATAGATCAACAATTTTTTTTGATTGCAGTTCTGATATGTCCATTGGCATAGTTTGATCCTACTCCTTCTAAGAAAAAATTTGGTAATATTCGATTAAGGTTAACAATCGGGGAATCTTTGATAATTGTTTAATATGAATTAATTGTGCAGCAGATGACCATTGAGGTACTGCCAAAACTTACCCTTCCTACTAGCTATTGTCAAGTCCTTTCTTTAATAATTTTGATTTTATTTCCCCTAATAGATACATACTGCCCAGCACTGCCAGACACTTATTTTGATCAAGTTTAATGAACTCCCGGATGTACTCGCTGGAATCAGTGATGGAAATAGCTTCAACTCCGGCGTTGTTGGCTGCAACGGTCAATTCTGTAATATCGGCGGCTCTTTCGATATTTACACGGGTTAGGAGAATCTTATCGAAATACGGCGCCAGCTTACTCAGCATTGATTCAATTGCTTTGTCTCTCATCGCACCGAAGATTAATATGCGCTCCGAAAATTGGTTCGATTCTTTGGAAAACTCGCGAATGAAACTTTCTATTCCCTCAACATTGTGAGCGGAATCAAATACTATTCTCGGACTAGAACTGAATGTCTCGTAACGCCCGGAGATTCCGGTATTAGCTATAACATTTCTAATACCGCGTGATAAAATTAATCCGTCTGCAATGCTCAGTGTCTCCGCTACAGTTTTCACAGCTAAAGCAGCGTTCCACAATTGATGTGCACCACGAAGCGGAGTTTTGTAAATCGAGAATTTATTTTGACCAAGCAAGACAACAACTCTTTCATCTTCTTTTGCTATGCAATTTTCTATTTCCGTTAACCGGCAGTTTAATCGCTCTGAAATTTC
>JAJYMU010000383.1 GCA_021786655.1 Bacteroidota bacterium | reverse complement strand
TCTACTGGATTGCACCATACGTCGATGATGAAGTTTTAATGTGTTACAAATTTGGAAGCGTTGTTATTTTCGATTGGAAGAATTATAAAATTCTTAACGAATCAAATTCTACAATTCCAATTCACGGTTTCTACTCAATAACATCAGACAAAAAAAATATAATTTGGGCGGGTTCTTTTCTTCAAGGTGTAGTTAGATTTGATGGGAAGAATTCTGAACTATGGAACAAAACAAATTCAGGTCTAAAGGATAATCAAATATTCTCCACGTTTGTTGATTCCAAAAACAACAAATGGTTTTGTACCTACAACGGAGGTATTTGTATTTACAATGAAGACGGTGTTAAACTTTGAATTTATTATATAATGTTACAAAGACGATGTCGGATAAAAGCGATCATCTTCAACTCCACTACCACTAGTCTAAACATCTTTATGCCAATTACAATATACCGAGACTTTCTTAATTATCGCCTTCAAAATTTTCCAGAAAGCGGACAAACTCGAGTGAAGAAAATATGTGTGAAAAAACTTATCAACCCTATTCAATGAGAGATTTGATTGAGCGGTCAAGTGCAAAAAAAATGTATTTTTAGTCGAAAGAATAATGTCTTGACAAAAAGAATGTTGAGTATTAAATTCAATCATTAATTAAGGGCAACTCCGAAATACCGCAAAAATGAAGAAATTAATTCTTGATTTAGATACCGCATTAACTTATTTTGAATCTAATACGAAAGAAGAAAAGTATATTTCCATCCATCGTTTAGACTTGATGGAGGAGCCCACAGTTCCAATTAAAGTAGGGAAAAAATTTAGGGACTGTTTTATTTTTTGAATCGCTTCACTTCATAAAAGAGGAGGTTATTATTATTAATCTTGGTACAAGTTTTTTCAATTCAGCAACCCTTTCTTAAATTAATCAACAAATAAGGAGTAAAATATGCATCGAAAGATTTTTTACTTTTTGCTATTTCTAGCTCTTTGTCCTGTCTTACTTACCGCAGGTACAAGGGGTAGAATTAAGGGAAAAGTGGTCGATTTGCAGACGGGGGAAGGATTAATTGGAGCCAACGTTGTTGTAGTAGGAACAACGACCGGAGCCAATACTGATGCAAACGGCGAGTTTCTCTTGCAGAACCTGGAAGCTGGTGTTTATACATTAAAAGCTTCCTATGTAGGCTATAAGTCCATTACTCTCTTGGATGTGAGAGTAAATGCCGATCTTACAGCTTACGTTTCAATTCAGTTGCCGAGCGAAGATATTCAAGTCGGTACTGTAGAGATAGTTGCTCAGAAACCAATGATTCAAAAAGATGCTACAAACGCTGTGAGGATTACAACGAATGATGATATTCAAGCATTGCCGGTTCGCGGAGTTAACAGCATCGTAGGATTAACTGCCGGTGTAGTTGCTCAAAATGGTAACTTGTATATCCGCGGCGGTCGTATGGATGAAGTTGGTTATTATTTGGAAGGGATTTCAATAACTAACCCATTCTCAGGTGGAAGAGCAGTTACTCTTTCTCAAGATGCTTTAGAAGAAATTCAAGTTCAATCCGGTGGTTATACTGCAGAGTTTGGCGGTGCTAATGCCGGTATCGTTCGTCAACAATTGCGTTCCGGTGGTCCGGAAATGAAAGCAAGCTTGGAATGGATAACTGACAATATTTCATTCAAGAGCAAGAATAACTTCTTTGATGGTAAGAAAAATCTTGGCGCTTACTCATGGGGTTATAATGAGACCAGTGCTGTCTTAAGCGGTCCACTTATTGATAACAGATTTAAGTACTTTTTTAATTTTGACTACGTTTATAACAGAGATGATTCTCCTCAACCATGGCCGGGTGCTAATTTAGGAATTATTGGTGACCCGTCTTCTGGAGATACGGTTAACTTAGTTTATCCTGCTGGTCCTCTTCAAGGTCTTCAAAGCCAGCAATATACCTATACCGGTACATTCAATATGGATTTTAAACCGGTACTTCTTAGATTTTCAGGAACCTATACAGCAGCTAATAATGAAACAGGCGGCGATGCAGAGAATGCCATCAGAGCCGGTATCCGCAGCCTTTTGCAAACCCGTCGTGGTAGAACAGAAGGTTCGCAAGGTGCTTTCACAGTAAAATTAACACACGTGCTCAGCCAATCAATGTACTATGAATTGTCGGCAGGTTATTATCTCCAAAAAAGCGAAACGTTTACTCCTGGCTTAGGAAGTGATTATTGGAGCTATGGCGATAGTGTTGCAAGTGCAAATTTGGGATGGACAATTCCAAGAACACCACTTGATATTGCAAACGACCGTGTGGGAAGATACGTTCCACCTACGTACGACAACATCATGGGTTTTGCTTTTGCAAGAAATGGTGTAGTTCCAGTTAATTATTCAAAATTTGATAGACATAATATTTCGTTCAGCGGCGCCTTATCATTCTTGGTAGGCAAAGCTCATTCATTCAAAGTTGGTGGCGATTATACTCAATACACCTTAAGAAACTGGAGCGGTGTTGGAGCGACAGGTCTCGCGGCTAAAGTTAATAATTATGTAGCAAGCCCTCAATATCCAACTCTCGATGCATATAAACGCCAATTGTTGTTAACCGGTGGTGTTAACAACTACGGTTATGATGTATTCGGAAACGTAAGTAATGCCGGTTTCGATGCGGCTCACAAACCAGTATTTGCCAGCGCTTATATTCAAGATAGAATTGAGTATGAAGACCTTATCATCAATGCCGGTTTGAGATATGATTATATTGACATCGATAACAAGATGTTTGTTGATCCTACAAAACCGGAACTTGGAATTGACAAGACTACAGGCGAAGTGATTGATGGTGGTTGGACAAAGGTACCAACATTCAGTGCTGTTAGCCCGAGACTTGGTTTCTCATTCCCAGTAACTGATAAAACCGTTTTTCATGCTCAGTACGGTAAGTTCATTCAGCAGCCTGCATTGAGCACTGCTTACAGAGGTTATTATAGAATCGGCTTTGAAATAAAAGGTGGATTCTTTATTCCTACACCAGCAGGTTCTAACATTCGTTCAACAAGAACAACTCAGTATGAATTAGGATTTACTCAACAGTTAACCGACTTTATGTCGTTCGACATTACCGGTTACTATAGAGATATAAGCGACGAAGTTCAGTACAGAAATCAAGCAGTAGACAAGAGCTCACCATTCCAGAATTACAATACATTGACTAATGGTGACTATGCAACAACAAAAGGTATTGAAATTTCATTGAACATGCGTCGTTATGAAAGAGTAGCTGTTAATGCTAACTTGTCATTCCAGGATGCACGCGGCACCGGTTCAGATCCTTTCTCTAACACTGGCGTTGTTGGAGCTCCACTTGACGGTGTTACTGTTTTTTATCCGAAATATGTTAGTCCTCTTTCTTATAATCAGTCAGTTAGAGGAAACGTTAATGTAGATTATAGATTTGGTCCAAACGATGGTCCATCATTCTTACATGATTTCGGTGTATCAGTTCTCGCTACATTCAACAGCGGTCACCCGTACACATTAGGTACCGGTTCATTAAATGCTGAAACCGATTCACGTTTCAGATTACCAATTGAAGCGTTGAACTCCTCTATTACTCCATCACAGTTCCAGGTTGATTTGCGTGTTGATAAAACCATTCCTTTGTTTGATAAGTTATCTCTCAATATTTACGTATTTGTAATTAACCTGTTTGATAACAAGAATGTTAACAATGTATTCTTAAGAACCGGTACTCCTGAGGACGATGGCGTTATTAGTAATCCGGAACTTGCTGCCCAGTTGATCCAAACTTACGGTGCTAGATACGCTGATGTTTACAAGACTCTGCAATTGGATTATCAAGGTGGTTATGGCGGCGGTTCTCTTGGCGGTGCTACCGGCGGCGGTGACTTATACGGTCCTCCAAGACAGATCCGTTTAGGTTTCAGGTTGGAATACTAATTTCAAGTTTTGAAAAACATAACAGGAGTAAAACATGAAAATAAAATTAATCAGAAATTTTAGCTTAATACTGTTGCTGGTTGTTTTTACGGCAGCGGTGTTTGCTAAAGGAGGCGGTGATAAGAAACCCGCCCCCACTAATGCGCTTGCAGATTCTGTGTCGTGGACTCACTTCAACATTAACAATATATCCACCTGGTTCCTGAATAACGGTTCTTCAGATATAAACCAGAATGGTAACTCAGGTCTTGTATTTCCGAAAGGAAGTAACAAAACTGCTGCATTTCAATCTGGTTTTCTTTGGGGCGGCAAAGTAGACGGTCAAGTGAGAGTTGGTGGTTCTGCTTATCGACAGGGAACTGTACCAGGCAGAATTCTATCAAACGGCACTGCGGAAAACCCGAAGGCTCCGGATGTTCGTATTTACAGAGTAAGAAGAGACTATGCAGATGCTAATGCAGATTTCAGCAGTGAAGTAGCGGACGGCGAAGGCAATGCAGCAGATGTAAGAAAGCGTTACGATACGGATTGGAAAGCATGGCCTGCTAGCCAAGGTGCACCTTATGAAGATGTTAACGGTGATGGAAAATATGATCCAAACATTGATATCCCTGGCGTACCTGGTTCCGACCAAACGGTTTGGTTTGTTGCAAATGATTTAGATGCATCACAGACAGATTTTATGTACGGTTCTTTGCCTATGGGTATTGAAGAACAAGTTACTGTATGGGGTTACAATACAACCGGTGCATTAGGTAATATGTTCTTTAGAAAATATACAATTATTAATAAGAACCTAGACCAAAAACCTTTCACAGAAATGTTTGTTAGTATGTGGAGTGATGTTGACTTAGGAGACGCAGGCGACGACTATGTCGGTTGCGATACAACACTAAGCTTGATGTACTTCTACAATGGTAAGGCTGTTGATGCAGTTTATTCTCCACTTCCTCCTCCATCGACTGGCTTCGATTTCTTCCAAGGTCCAATTGTGCCTGCTGGTGCAACAGACCAAGCAATTTATAAAGGAAAATATAAAACCGGATATAAGAACCTTCCGATGACCGGTTTCTATTTCTTTATTAATCCTGACCCGGTTTATGCGGATCCTGACCAAGGAAACTATACAACCGGTACTTTAGGATTCTGGAACTTGTTCCATGGCAAAGTATCAACCACCGGTCAAGATTTTACCGATCCTCACACAGGTGCAAAAACAATGTATCCTCTTGCTGGCGATCCTGTTGCGGGAACCGGTTGGATTGATGGTCAGCTTCATCCACCTGGAGATCGTCGTGGCGGTATGACCTCTGGCTCATTTGATATGGCTTATGGCGATACGCAGGAAGTTGTAGTAAGTGAAATGTGCGCCGGTGCAGTACCTGGTGTAGATAGATTAGGCGCTGTTCAGTTGCTCAAATTTTACGACTTACAGGCACAGTTAGCATATAACAACTTCTTTAATGTTCCAACTGCGCCACCAGCGCCTGCAGTTGTTACAAGTGCGTTTGATAAGTCGGTTGTTCTTACTTGGGGAAGCGATCTTGTTCAGGTTGCTAAAACCGAAACTTTCTCAAAACTTGGATACTCATTCCAAGGTTACAACGTATACCAATTACCAACAGCTACAGCCCAGGCTTCTGAAGCTAAATTGTTAGCAACCTACGATCTTAATGATGGCGTAGGAAAGATCATTGACAAAGCATTTGATCCGGTCGGCGGTGTTGTTACTGATAAAGTTGTTGAGTTTGGCGCTGATACTGGAATTAAAAGAGTATTTGAGTTTAACCGTGATATGTTCAAAGGCGGTTCGCCGATTCTAAACGGTAGCAAATACTATTTGGCAGTTACATCCTATGCTTATAATCCTGATCCAAGCGCAGTTCCAAAAGCTTTGGAAAACCCGATTAACATAATCACCGTTGTTCCTCAGTTGCCAAACCCTGGCGTTCGTTATAACGGTGTATATGGTGATAAACTTGCTGTAAACCACTCTGCTGGAACCAGCGACGGTATTGTTACTCCTATCGTTGTTGATCCTTCAAAAGTATCAGGTTCGGATTACAGCGTAACTTTCGCATTGCAAGGGACAAAGAAAGTATGGAATCTTTTAAAAGGTTCAACAACGGTTCTTAGCGGTCAAACGCATTTTGGCAACGACGACGCATTCATTATAGTTGATGGTATTCAGGTCGGCGTACAAGACGCTCCTCCGCAAATTAAAGGACCGGGTACAGGTGACGGAATGGTTGAAGTTGCGTATGGCGGCAAAGTACTTACTGCAAGTCAATACGATGCGGCTGGTGCACCTTATAAAGGAAATAAAGTATGGCATAGTTTTAACTCAGTACAGCCAGTTAGATATTTAGTAAGTACTGGTAACAACGGAGCCATTTCCAGTTTATACCGTTACGTTACTTACGCTTCTCCGCATGATTTCGAATTCAGATTTACTGCGGCTGGAGGCTATGGAGTTTATGCGTTTACAGATGATAAAATCTGTAAAGTTCCTTTTGAACTGTGGGATATTGGTATCGGTACACCTGATGATCCGAAAGATGACAGAAGAATGATTCCATTGATATTAGAAAACGTTGCAACCTCCGATACATGGGGATGGGGTACTGGCACAGACCCATACTACGGCGTTCCTCAATCTGATTGGGTTTATTGGATGGATGCAAAAGATAAAACATTAGGCGATAAGGGATACAAGCAATTTGAGAATACTTGTATTAAATCTGGCGGTGCAGGTGCAACATACAATTATGCATTTGATGCCGATCCTACTGCTGGCGATTATAATGCCGATTTCCACGGCGGATTTGTTTATCCGATAGGTAGATTTGTACTTCTTGATTACTTTGCAAAAGGCGTTATGCCTCCGGCAGGAACTACGATAAGACTTAACTATACCAAACCGATTACAACGTCGGATGTTTATAAATTCACTGCTCCTTCAGTAGTTAATGATCCTAATTTGGCTAAGACGGATGTTCAAGATATTAACGTCTTCCCGAATCCGTATTACGGTGTTAACTCGCAAGAAATTAACAAGTACCAGAGATTCGTAACGTTCAGTCATTTACCAAACACTGCAACAATAAGAATCTTCAACCTGGCGGGTCAACTTGTTAGAACATTGCAGAAGAATACACCGGATCAATTCTTTAGATGGGATTTACAAAACGATTCTTCGCTACCGGTAGCAAGCGGTTTGTATATCGTTTACATCGATATGCCAGATTTAGGAACTACAAAAATCCTGAAGGTTGCTGTTGTTCAAGAGCAACAAGTTCTGGATAAATTCTAAAAATTGAAGGAGACAGAAAATGAAGAAAATAAATTTAATAGGTTATCTTCTAATCATAGCTCTCTTCGCCTCCAGTAGCATCTTTGCCAGTGGTGGAAGCAGAAACGGTACGGCAGGTGCTGCCCAGCTTCTAATCCCTGTTGGCGCGCGCGGAGTGGCGATGTCCGGTTCTTCCCTTGTTGGAGCTACCGGAGTTGAAGCTTTGTATTGGAATCCTGCTAACCTTGCACGAGGAGAATCAAATACAAACGTTCTATTTTCGCATATGAATTACATTGCGGATATGAGTGTTGAATACGGCGCAGTATCAACTAACATCGAAGGATTCGGCGCCATTGCATTTAGTCTTAAATCGCTTAACGTTGGATCAATTCCAATAACTACTGTTCAGTATCCTGATGGAACCGGCGCTACATTCTCTCCATCATTTATGACAGTTGGTTTCACTTACGCAAGATTGCTAAGTGATAGAATTGCAGTTGGTGTTACCGCCAACTTGATAACAGAGAAGATGGATTTGGTTTCAGCAACCGGATTCGGATTCAATGTTGGTATTTCTTACAAGAACTTAGGAAACGTTGAAGGGTTGAACTTTGCAGTTGTTCTTAAGAACTTAGGTCCTTCAATGAAGTATGAAGGTTCCGGTCTTAATGTTTTGGCATTAGGTCAGGATCTTTCAAGACCAACTCAATATTATAAGATCGATGCAGCTTCATTCGAACTTCCGTCAACCTTAGAGTTAGGTTTAGGTTACACATACAATATCAATGCGAAGAACTCATTGATGTTCAACGGTGTATTCCAAAACAGTAACTTCTACGGCGACGAATATAAAGTTGGTTTGGAATATGGTTTCAATAATGCCTTCTTCGTAAGAGGCGGGTATGATTTTTTGCCTGAGTTGAATAAAGATGCAAATATCTACGGTTTAACCGCGGGTATCGGTGTTAATTACAACTTAGGCGGAATAGACTTGAAATTAGATTACGCTTACAGAGCGGTTAAATTCTTTGATGCAAATCATGTATTTACCGTAACGTTCGGATTCTAAGTCTAATCCTTATTCCTTTTACACACCTGAGCCCTCAATTAGAGGGCTCAGGTTTTTTTATTTTAAAATGTGATGTATTTTTACCTGGTAGATAATTTGTTGGTTTGATAAAAAGAAATGAAATGCTTAAATAGATTTTGCTAAAATTCTAATACCATTAACGAGGATTTTTATGAAGAAGTTAATTGCTATTGTTTTCTTTCTACTTTGTTCGGGTTCTCTATGGGCACAAAAGGATCTAAGTTTTGAACTTGATTACGCACGGTTTAATTATGACACTACTTCCGTATTTCTTGAGTTTTATTATGATTTGAATCCGCGGAACATGGTGGTGTCCCAAACGCCTCAAGGTTCGATTGTGGAAGCGATTGTGCACTTCGAAATAAAGAATATTGAAAGCGGAGAATTCTTCATTAATAAGAATTGGAAACTTTCTAATCCCGTAAATGTTGAGCATGCTGATAGCGTTGCAAAATCTTTCGTTGGTTCACTCGGTTTTGTGATTCCCAAAGGCAAGTACACGCTGCTTATTAAGGCATACGATGCCAAGAACGAAAAGTTATCGAAGGTTATCACCGAGACTTTGATTATTCAGCCTTTTAAAGAAACACGATTTGCTGAAAGCGATGTTGAATTAGCCAGCAACATAAAAAGGGAAGGTGCGGATCCAAAATCTATTTTTTACAAAAACACGCTGGAAGTTATCCCGAATCCTTCTATGGTTTATTCCCACGAGATGCCGGTTTTGTTTTACTATGCAGAGCTGTACAATCTCAAGCTTGAAGATCCGAAAACGGATTTCACTTTACAGAAACTGCTATACAATAGTTCCGGTACACAGGTTTATCGAAATTCGAAGATTGTGAAGCAAGCCGATCATGCGGTTGTAGAATATGGTTTAATCAATCTATCCAAGCTTCCAACCGACTCGTATAATTTGGTTTTCAGTTTAATCGATCCTAAAACAAATCAAGCGTTCATTTCACAAAAAAGATTTTATCTTTACAATCCGCACGTTGTTGATTCCAGCCTAACAAAAAAAGTTGAAGCCGGTGTTATGGGAAGTGAATACGCGCTTTACAGCAACGAAGAATGCGACAATATGTTTGCCGAGGTGAAATACATCGCAGCGAAGAATGAAATCAACCAATACAAAAGTTTGGATTCATTAAGCGCAAAGAGAGAATTTCTTTACAATTTTTGGAGCGCAAGAAATCCTAATCCGGGCAGCGCTAGAAATGACTACAAAGAAGAATACATGAAAAGAGTAGCTTTTGCAAATCAAAACTTCTCGCGTGCCGGCAGAAAAGGTTTTCTTACAGATAGAGGGCGTGTATTGCTTATTTACGGTGAGCCCGATCAAAAGGACTATTATCCGAGCGAGCCAAACTTAAAACCTTACGAAGTTTGGTTCTATAACCAAATTGAAGGCGGAGTTTCATTTGTGTTTGGCGACTTAAGCGGATTCGGCAATTATGAGCTTCTGAACTCGACTAAACGAGGAGAAGTTCAAGACCCAAATTATATGGATAGGTTAGCGACACATTAAAAGTTGATGATTGATAAAAACAAAATCGAGTATTTTTTCTTTTTACTGTTCATAAAGATATTTAAGCTTATTGGACTCAACGGAACCCGATATCTTGCAAAAATGTTGGGTTCGTTTGTTTATAATGTCATTCCGGTACGAAAAAAAGTTGTAATTGAAAACTTGCGTAAAGCTTTCCCGGAGAAATGCCTTTCTGAAATTAAATCCATTGCCCGCCGGACATATCAAAACATAACAATTACTTTTTTTGAATTAATGTATGCGCCAAATTGTACGAAAGAGCAGATTAAATCCTTTGTAGAGGCAGAAAATTTAGATATATGCACAAGAATTATTAACGAAGGAAAAGGATTTATTTTTCTTACAGCTCATTTTGGAAGCTGGGAAATGGCAGCTTTTACTTTGCCACTTCATCTTCGAACCGTTTTTCATGTGCTGGCTCAACCGCAGAGGAATTCCCACATTACCAAGTGGCTAAACGATGCGCGCGAAAAGTTTGGCAACAAAATAATTTGGGTCGGAGTTTCGGTTCGCCACATAATTGAAGCGCTCAAAAAAGGCGGAACGGTTTGCATAGCTGGAGATCAAAGGGGACCAGTTGAAAGCGAGCGCGTTAACTTTATGGGAGTACCGACTTCCTACCACATGGGAACACCGGCAATAGTACTTAAAACCAAGTCTAAAGTTGTTGTTGGATTTGCGATCCGGCAAAAAGATTTTAGTTATAAAATGAAATTGACGGAGTTGAACTTAACCGATCTTCCGTCTGAGGAAAGCAAACAAGTAGTTGAAGTTGAACGCCGCTATATTCAAATTTTAGAAAAGTTCGTTCGTGAATATCCCGATCAATATTTTTGGATGCATAAAATTTGGAAGTACTAGAAAAAATTCTTGTAATACAAACAGCCTTTTTGGGAGATGCGGTACTTACTCTTCCAATGATTCAAAGGTTAAAAGAAAAATTTCCAACATCCAAAATTTATGTTTTGTGCATTCCATCCACCGAAGAATTGTTCGCGAGATCAACGGAAGTTGAAAAAGTAATTGTTTACGACAAGAAAGGAAATCAGAAATCTTTGATGAGCATGTTTTCCTTGATCAACTTTCTTAGAGAAATAATGTTAACTAGAGTTTACTCTCCGCACAGATCGTTTCGATCAACTCTAATAGCATATTTAAGCGGCGCTAAATACAGAGCGGGGTTTGATATCAGTACGTGCGGCTTTTTATATACCGTGCAGATAAAGTATCGTCATGAGATTCATGAAGTTGCGCGAAATCTTGAACTGATCGGGATTAATACACAAATCGAAAATTGGAAGATATTACCGAAGATTAACAGTTCAAGTAAAGATGCATTAAAAGTTCAAGAAATTTTCGACGGGATAAAACAAAACAAGTTTGCTGCCGTGGCAACGGGTTCTGTCTGGCAGACAAAAAAATATCCTGCTGAATACTATAATCAAGTAATCGCTTATTTGTTAAGCGAAAACTATTTTGTATTCTTGATAGGCGGTGAAGAAGACAAAAATCTTTGCGAAAATATTTCTTCAAACTTTCCAGAAAATCTAAGAAATGTTGCCGGCAGTTTAAGTATTTCCGAATCCGTAGAGTTGTTGAAGAAATGCAACGTGCTAATTTCTAACGACAGCGCCCCCACGCATTTAGGAATGATTGCCGACATTCCTACATTAACAATTTATTGCTCGACTGTTCCATCGTTTGGTTTCTATCCTTACAATGCAAAAAGTACCTACGTTTCGTTTGACGATTTGAGCTGCAAACCGTGCGGGATTCACGGTCACCAAGCATGTCCTGTCAAAACCTTTGATTGCGTGCATAAATTATTGCCGGAAACTGTTATTCAAAAGATTAAAGAAATTACCGCCACGTAAGAAAAAAATCATCCAAATGCCTATATTTGAACCCGCTTAAAAGAGAAAAGTATGAAGTGGTTTTCGTTTAAAGAAATTAAAAATTCATCTCTGCACATTACTCCCAATCTTCCGATTATTACCACGAAGAGGTACAAGTTTTCTCTGCTCAAATTTATTGGTATAACAGCTCTGTACACACTTGCATCATGGCTTGTGTTAATTGTGATTTTGTCTATAACACCTCTGAAAGATTTTCTTTTTGTGATCAACAACAGCGAGCTAAAAGCACAAACCGAAAAAATCCAACAATTGCAAGAACGTGTTTTAGTACTTTCAGAACAGCTGCAAACCTTAGCATCGACCAACGAACGAATGAAATACGCGATGAAGCTTGCTAAAAAGGATTCTATTAAACCGAATGATCCGTTATACGATACGCTGCGCAAGCCGATTAACAAGAACTTAAAGATCGGTGGAAACATCTATGCTGCGTTTGTTTCGTTGTGGGAAAAGTTATTTTCTCAACCTGAAGTAACTGATCGTGTTTCATTTATTGAACCGACAAACGGAATTATAACGCAAGAATTCAATCCATCAATTGGACATATGGGCGTTGACTATGGCGTTAAAACCGGAAGCCCTATTTATGCGGCGGGAGGAGGCTTAGTAATTTTTTCCGATTACACGACTGATAATGGGTATGTTTTAATCATGCAGCATGATGATGGGTTTATCACTATTTATCAGCATTGTTCCGCGCTATTAAAAAAGGTGCGTGATTACGTTAGTCAAGGTGAACTGATTGCACTTAGCGGCAACACCGGTACAAATTCTACGGGACAGCATTTGCATTTTGAAATCTGGCAGAATGGAAAGCCAATAGATCCAAAGACGGTCTTAATTAACAAATAGTTTGAAGAACTGGAATAATTCCATCAAAGGAAAATTTTATCAATACTTCTGTTTCAAATACAGAATTAGTTTAGGAGGTAAGAATGTCACATAAAAAAGATCATTCAGAAGAAGATGTAAGCATTATCAGCAGCGGCGTTAGAATAGATGGCAACCTTTTTAGCGAGGGCAATGTTCGTATCGACGGCAAGGTTAATGGAAACATTACGATTGATGGTAA
This sequence comes from Bacteroidota bacterium, assembly GCA_021786655.1. GTDB lineage: Bacteria > Bacteroidota > Ignavibacteria > Ignavibacteriales > Melioribacteraceae > Fen-1258. The sequence goes on along the minus strand of JAJYMU010000383.1, from coordinate 2,577 downwards.
TCTTACAATTGGAGAGTCTAGCGAACTTCAGGGAGAAGTGAAGGCAAAAAATGTGACCATGAGCGGAAAACTTCATGGCAAAATTGATGCAGCCGAGAAACTGAAACTTGAATCTAAGGCCGTACTAAAAGGTGATTTGATAGCAAAGTTTTTAATAATTGAGGAAGGTGCCTTCTTTGAAGGTTCCAGCAAGATGAACCACACTCTGCCTCAAGAATCTCATAATGAGTGAGCAAGAAGATTCTTCGAAAAAAATTACCAGTTCTTACAGAGAAATTGGACCTTATCTTGGTTTAGGGACACAGTTAGCGGCAACCATTGTATTGATGTTTTTTTTAGGACGCTGGCTGGATGGTAAGCTTAATACGTTCCCAATATTGATGATAGTTTTTTCTTTCCTCGGCGGCTTTGCGGGAATTTACAATTTCATTAAAACAGTTTTACAGTTAAACGAAAAAAAGAAGATTGATAAAGAACATTAAGAAGTCTTTCATAGTTTTTTTCGCAGTCATCGTCATCGTACTTATACTGGGTTTTCTAAGAATTCTTTCCATTCAGACCATCTATCCAATTTTGTTCGGGTCATTCCTTTCAATTTTGAATTTCGTAATCTTTCTCATCATGTTCCGTTATTCAATCCAAAAATCGAATAAATTCTTTCTGCTTTTCTCAATTGGCGGCATAATTCTACGGTTGTTTATAATGCTCGTTATTGTGTTTGTGGTACTAAAATTCTTGAAAATTGACGTATTCGGTTTTATATTTGCATTCTTTTTATGGTACGTCTTTTTCCTGGTATTCGAAATATCGATCGTACAATCGAAAACGAAAAATATTGTAACAAAAAACTGATATGTGGCAAACTGAAACAAAAATAGTTGCTGATACTCTAAAGAAAGTAGCGGAAGCGAAAGGATCGCAAGACACCGGTTGGATTATGCACCACGTGCTTGATTCACGCCAATTGGATCTAACTCCTTTTGGAGTTGTGAACCTTCCGCAAATTCATCTGTTCGGTATTGATATTTCGATAACGAAACATGTTGTTTTTATGTGGATTGCCTTCATATTGCTGGTTGTTACTTTGCGTTATGTTGCCAAGTCGTACAAGAAATCATTAGTACCAAAAGGAATTACAAATCTTACCGAAGTGTTAATTGTTTTTGTTCGGGATGAGATTGTAAAACCAACAATCGGAAAAGGTTCGGAAAGATTTATTCCTTATTTGTTAACCGTTTTCTTTTTTATTCTTACTTGTAATTTCTTGGGATTGATTCCATACGGTTCAACTGCAACAAGCAACATTGCAGTTACAGCTACATTGGCAACAATCTCGTTCATTGTAATTCAAGTCGGCGGTATGATGAAAAACGGTGCGGTCGGTTATTTCAAAGGATTGATTCCACATGGAATTCCGGCTTGGCTCCTGCCAATAATGTTTATCGTTGAAATACTGGGATTGTTTACAAAACCGTTCGCATTGGCAATACGTCTTTTTGCAAACATGACAGCCGGACATGTTGTAATTTTGGCGCTGTTAGGTTTGATATTCATCCTTCATACATATTTTGTTGTACCGGTTTCAATTTCGTTTGCGCTGTTTATCTTTTTGTTGGAAATATTAGTTGCACTGATTCAAGCATACATTTTTACAATGCTGTCATCGCTGTTTATCGGGATGGCAGTTCACCAAGAACATTAATTATTAACAGATCATAAGAGGAGGAATTAAATGGAATTCGCATACTTAGCAGCAGGTTTTGGCGCGGGGCTAACGGTTATCGGCGGTGCTTTTGGTATTGGAAAATTAGCCAGCTCGGCAATGGATGCAAGCGGTCGTCAGCCGGAAGCAGCCGGAGACATTAGAACTTCGATGATTATTGCCGCGGCACTTATCGAAGGTATTTCACTTTTCGCGCTTGTTATTTGTATTCTTTTAGCGCTGAAGTAATTAGCAATTTAAAATTCTCTTTCAACAAGGGTTGTGAAAATGAAACTAGTTTTTAGTTTGATACTATTTATTTTTTCGGAAGGCGGTGAAAAAGCAGGCAGTCCGCTGGATGTCAATCCCGGTGTAATACTGTGGACGGTTGTTACGTTCGTTGCATTGTTGCTTGTTCTCAAAAAGATTGCATGGAAACCAATACTTAACTCTTTGAGTGAAAGAGAAAACTTCATCAAAGAATCGCTTGAGAAAGCAGATAAAGCGCAGAAAGAAGCTGAAAAAATGATTGCCGATAACAAGGTAAGCCTCATTAAAGCTGAAGAAGAAGCGCAGAAGATTGTTGATCAGAGCAGAGAATATGCCGAGAAATTGAAATCTCAGATTCTTGATGAAAGCAAAGTTCAAGCGAAAAAACTAATTGCAGATGCTGCAACCGAGATTGAACGAAAGAATAATGAAGCGTTTAACAAACTCAAAGACCAGGTTGCGGATATTGCAGTGCATGCCGCAGAAAAAATTCTGAGAGAGAATCTGGATAAAGACAAGCAGATCAAACTTGTAAACAAATACTTGGAAGATTTGAAAAACTAAATGAGTGTTTACCGGGTATCATATCGTTACGCAAATTCTCT
>JAJYMU010000184.1 GCA_021786655.1 Bacteroidota bacterium | reverse complement strand
GGGTAAGCATGAGGTTGAGTTCAATGCAACCAATTTACCAAGCGGTGTTTATTTCTATAATCTTACAACCGGAAGTAATTCCATTACGAAGAAAATGCTTCTGATGAAGTAATTATTTCCCCACCGTGTAGGGGTTCAATATATTGAACCCCTACAATCAATATGATTCACTGCATTACCTCGATACATTAGAAGTTGAACTTAAGAGATTGTCTTTGTATTAATTTCTCACAAAACGGGTCAAAATCCAATTCTTCTTTCTTTCATTACTTTTTGCCCAATTTTTGATAAATTAAAGTTGAAAAAACATGCCCAAAATCCATAGAGGGCGGTAACAGGGCAGCAAAACAATCTGTGGAATTTTTCTTGGAGAGTATGCGCTTATCTAGTCTAAAATTTCTTGTTGTATTAATACTTGTTCTGTTACCGCAGATTACAAGATCCCAACAGAGAGTAGATGTTCAAGCGTTCAAGACAGCTGCATTGAACCACATGCAGAACGGACGTTACGGCGATGCTATCGATCAGTTGAATAAATACATCACCGCCTATCCTCAGGAATCCGAGGGATATAATCTCCGCGCAATGTGTTTCGAAAAACGCCAGCAGTATCAGTATGCCGTTCTAGATTACCGGAGAGCAATTGCGCTTGAAACACAAGACACGGGCAAACGTTCCGAATACGAAGCAAACCTCAGACGCGTTCAGGAAATTTGGTACGCTCAGCTTAGAAAAAAAATTGAAGGACACTTACGCGAGATCGCAATCAATCCGAATAATGCTTTCAACTATTTGGAAATCGGGAAATCATACCGTTGGATGGAAATCTGGGATAAGGCGGAACAATGGTACGACGAATATTTGAAACGCGACGACAACGCGTCGCCGGATGAGATAATACGCTACACGGAAATTTTATCTCACACGGGCAGCATTGTAAAAGGCGAACGCATTCTAAAAAAATATGTTGAACGTTATCCAGAAGACTGGCGCTTGTGGAGCCGTTACGGTTATTTTACTATGTGGCTTTCAAAATGGGCGATTGCAAAGAAAGCATTTGAGACCGCGCTCGGATTTAAACCTTTCTTTAAGGAAGCGCAGGACGGACTGGACATCGTCAATCACGAAGCTTACGTCAATCAGCAGAACCCGCGTTCATTCGAAAGAGAATATCCTATCGACCGTTATTACAGACTACTGAAAAGGACTCCGAACAATATCGCGATGCGTTACGAGCTGGTAGATTCCCTCATTGCTACAAGAAGATTTGAAGAAGCTTATCAACAATTACAGATCATAGGCAGAACAAACAGCAATGATTCACTCTACCAGAAAAAACTTCAGCTTGTAAAAGACGAACGCGACAAAACCTATCAAGCAGTCATAGATTCTGCCAAGGTAAAATTATCGAAGGATGAGTTCGATAAAGATGCCTTGAAAACGATAGCGCAATATTATGAGTACATGCAGTATTACGACAGCGCGCAGACGGCATTGGATAAATATTTCGATAAGTATCCGGACGAAAAAGATCCCGGATTGAGATATCGATATGCAAAAATTGCCGCGTGGAACCGAGAGTTCGATAAGGCGATTGAGATAACGGATGAATTGCTGAAAGACGATCCCAACAATCTTGATTACCAGCTTTTCCGGGCTCAGGTTTCAGTATGGATAAACCGCGATATCGATTTGGCGAAACAATATCTCGATAATGTTCTTGCCGCAAAACCGGATAACGTTGAAGCTTTGGTTGCAATGGGTTCATTAATTTTGCTCAAAAGCGATTTTGAAAAAGCTCAAGAGTACGCCGATAAGGCAAAGGGTATCGAACCGAATAACGACGACGTAATAAAACTACAATCCAACATTGATTGGCAAAAACTGCGTGCGGAAGAAGAAAAACTTTATGCAATTCTTGAACTTGGAAGACAGAGAGTTGTTGCAGAAGATTGCGTTGGCGCTCTGCAGTTCTACGAAGAGTATTTATCCAAAGCCGAACCGAATGTTTTGATTCAGAAAGAATACGGCGATGTTCTCTTCTGTGCAAAGCAATATCAAAAAGCTCTTGATACTTACAACCAAGTGCTGGCTCAAGGGTACAGTTATGATGCAGCGATGCAGAGAGCAAAATTATATTATTCGATGGGCGATTCTCTTTCGGCGTTAAAAGAATTCAAAGACTTAGTAAAGCGGGATTCAACAAATTTTGATGCACACCTTTACCTCGCAGACACTTACGCCAAACTTGGCGAGAACGACAGCGCGAGAACGATATACGACAATCTGCAGGAAACATGGAAGCTGGATTCAACCCAAACAAGAATGGTTAAACTGAGAAAAGGATGGCTCCCCATTACCGGCTTGGCTGCAGTTTTGGAAACGTTTCCGAATTACGTCGGCTTTTCTCCTTTCGGTTCATACTATGCAGATAATCTTAGCTTCAGAACTTCAACGCTCGGCGCGCGATTAGAACTCGGCATTACTTCATACCTTTCATTGGGAGTAACATTCGGCAAGACTTGGCTGCGGGCTGACTCGGCGGCTTTAAACCAAGATGTGCTAACTCAAATAGGTTACTATTCCGGTGTAAGGCGATTTACAACTTTTAAATGGCATTTGTTCGCGCATCCCGTACGGGACTTGATGATGGGAATCGGACTCGGCTCCAGCAATTCCGACGGAGCGTTTTCCCGTGACGAAAAAGACGTTTTTGTTCGTTACGAAAAAGTTGATACAATTTCTGTTAATCTCAATTATCAAAACTCCGACGCTTCGATGATTCTCTATTCTCCGTATCTTTTAGACGTTCGTTACTATGCGCAATTCTACAAAGTAGAAGGATACTACCAGCACAAAGACGGTCTGCGGTTCAGCGGTTACTTCAATTATATTTCTGTTGATGACGGAAATGAAGGCAACGATTTTGCAATAAGATTGGGAAGATACTTTGCGAAAGATATGCGAATGGGATATGAATACGCTTACGATAATTATAAATTCAAATCGCCTTACTATTACTCGCCTAGAAATTTTGAATCGCACAGTTTCTGGCTTGACGAAGAACTGGAGAAAAAGGACCGGCTGCGTCTTACTATTGGCGGTAAACTCGGAATAATTCCCAGAAATACTTTGATAGCTCTTGAAGGGCACATTGATTTATCCTACAAGCCGACAAAGAGCTTATCGATAACCGGTAAAATAAGTATCGGCAGCACATCGCGGGATGACCAGAGCTACCGCTACTTCTCCGGTCAGCTTACCGTTTACTGGTCGATATTGTAAACTAAGTCCTGTAGAAAGGACTTGCCTAAAAAAATTCCTTTCTTATCTTTGCCGTTAATATCTGAAGAAAGAATTTGTAATGAAAAACTTTTTGATTTTTGTTTTTCTAATTAGCTTTACTCTTGCTCACGCGCAGGAAATTAATTTTTACGGCGAAGCAAAAGAAGGCGGCATTATAATCGGTATCGGAAAAAATATTTCTTCCGTTGTGCTTAATAAGCAAAAGTTACTGTTCGATAAATCCGGCATGTTCATTTTCGGTTTCGACCGCGACGCAAAAGGAAAACAAAAATTAAAGGTCACTTTCAAAAACAAGAAAACCAAAACTTTTGTATATGATCTTGAGAAACGTGAATACGAAACGCAGAGTTTGAAACTTGCAAGAAAGTACGTAGTTGCCCCGAAACGCGAATTAAACCGGATTAGAAAAGAAGCAGCAAAAATGAAAGCCGCGCGCGCCAAAACCGGTAAACTAAGAACTGCAATGTATTCGTCGGGATTTGCTTACCCGCTCGACAGCGTTAAAATTACCAGCGTCTTCGGCAGCCAAAGAATTCTCAACGGAAGAAAAGCAAACATTCACAACGGTTTGGATTTTTCCGCCGAAGAGGGAGATTCAATTCGCGCAATCTCAGGCGGTATTGTCCGCATTGCGGGAGATGATTTTTTCTATAACGGCAATTTCGTTCTGTTAGATCACGGGCAAGGATTAAGCAGCGTTTATCTTCACATGAGTAAACTGCTTGTTAAGACCGGACAAAAAGTTAAGAAAGGCGAAGTCATCGGATTAGTCGGCGCAACCGGTCGCGCAACGGGACCGCATTTGCATCTCGGCGTTCAATGGTACAAAAAAAGAATCGATCCGATGAGTTTGTTTGAAATAAAATTTTAACGGTAAGTTTGAAGCACTATTACTGTTTAGCGATTTAAGAAAACAATCCCTCTAGATTATCTAAGACAACTGTCCTGCTGGTTTCCAACTTCTCTCGGCTTTGATGTCCGTTTGCGATGAGTAAGCAATCGGCTCCAATCTCCGATGCAACTTCGTAATCATGCAGCGTATCGCCGATTAGAAGTGTTTCTCCCCTTCCATTTCCCAGACGTTTCATCAAATCTTTACCAAGGTGAAGTTTGCCCGCAGCGTAAATGTTATCCAAACCGACGAGATGAGAAAAATATTTTGTAAGACCGAACTGTTCTACCATTTCTTCGAGAGTGTGCTGCGTATAGGCGGATAGAATCGACTGCCCGATACCCATATTATTTATTTTCTTAATCACATTATCAACGCCGTCGTGTAAGGCGCATTCAAACTTGCACCGTTCGTATTCATCCATCCATTGTTTACCGACAACTTCAAAAGATTCTTTCGAGAAATCGAAACCAAGTTCGGCATAATAGTCGCGTACTGGAATTGTAAAAACATTTTTGTATTCGGCAAGTGTTACGGTCTTAAGTCCGCGCGGCTCCAGTAATTCGTTTATCAGATCAACACAGAGTTCGACATCATTAAAGATTGTGCCGTTCCAGTCCCAGATTATGTGTTTATAGTTTTCAATCATTGCGACGGCAAATTTATCACAAAGCATTGTAAATCTAAAATAAAATTTAATTGATTCCCTTTAACTCAATCCATAATTTCACATGAGTGTGGTTGGCAATTAACAAAGTTCAACTAAGTTTTTTCAATTATTATTAAGGAAGAGTTATGAAACGTTTTTATTCTATAATAACTGGTGTCAGTATTCTTTCTCTTTTCACTTTTGTTTCAATTGCGAATGCTCAGAAGACCGAAAAGAAAATCAATAAAGAAATTATTCAGCAAGCGGAAAAAGTTATCGGATTGGAGTTCAGCGATGCGCAGCGCGACTCGATGCAAGATGCTCTGAACGATCAACTGACAAATTACGTCAATATTAGAAAGGTGGAACTTAAGAACAGCACTCCGCCGGCTGTACTCTTCAATCCGATTCCACAAGGATTCAAATTCGAGAAAAAACAAAAGCCGTTGAAGTTCGGTGATTACTCTTATGTTAAAATGCCGGCGAAGATTGAAGATTTAGCTTTCTATTCCATTGGCGAGCTTGCTCATCTTCTCAAAACCAGAAAGGTTACTTCCACACAATTAACAAAAATGTATTTGGAGCGTTTGAAAAAATTCGGACCAAAACTTCATTGCGTAATCACGTTAACCGAAGAGCGTGCACTTGCAGAAGCCAAGAAAGCAGATGAAGAAATTGCAAAAGGAAAATACCGCGGCATATTGCACGGCATTCCCTACGGCGTAAAAGATTTGTTATCAACCAAGACATACAACACAACCTGGGGCGCAGCACCTTACAGGTATCAACTGATTGATGAAGACGCGAGCGTAATAAAAAAACTTACTAATGCCGGCGCGGTGTTGTGCGCTAAACTTTCCATGGGTGAACTTGCAATGGATGACGTTTGGTTCGGCGGAATGACGCGCAATCCGTGGGATACAACAAAAGGATCGAGCGGTTCTTCTGCGGGATCTGCCGCTTCAGTTTCAGCCGGACTGTTACCTTTTGCGATCGGCACAGAAACGTGGGGTTCCATTGTCTCGCCGTCAACGGTTTGCGGCGTTACAGGATTGAGACCGACATACGGGCGAGTGAGCAGAACGGGCGCAATGGCTTTAAGCTGGTCGATGGATAAGATTGGACCGATCTGCCGGAATGCCGAAGACCTAGCAATTGTTTTTAACGTCATCCATGGCACAGATGGAATTGACCAGACACTTTACCAAGCGCCGTTCAATTATAATTCTAAAGTGAATCTGAAAAATCTGCGGATTGGTTATTTGAAAAATGATTTTGCAAAGAAATATTCTTTCCACAATAACGATTCGCTTGCATTGAAAAAACTTGAGGAGCTCGGCGCAAAATTAATTCCAATCGATTTGCCGGACATAGCAACGAACGATATAGCGATCATTCTTATGTCTGAAGCCGGCGCCGCATTTGATGAACTAACACGTTCGCACAAAGACGATATGTTGGCGCGGCAATTCAAAGGCGCTTGGCCGAATCTGTTCCGTGCGGCGCGGTTTATTCCTGCGGTTGAATATGTTAACGCAAACAGAATTCGCTACCTGCTGATTCAGGAAATGTACAAACTGTTCGATAAGATTGATGTTTACGTTGCGCCGTCTTTTAAAGGAAATAATTTGCTGCTCACAAATTTAACCGGCAACCCGTGTGTGGTTGTACCAACGGGATTTACCGACAAGGGTACGCTTTCAAGCATCACATTTATGGGAAAGTTGTTTGATGAAGGAACGGTTATCGGCGTTGCAAAAACTTTTCAAGACGCAACCGATTTTCACAAGAAGCATCCTAAACTCGATTAAATTTTCAAGCGTCCCTTTCCACAATAGGAGAGGGACGTTTAATGCCTCTTGCTAATCAAATTGCCTTCCGTTAGTTTTGATTAGAGTATTTGCTCTCACTTTATTTTATAAACTTTCATTGGAGGTAAGCAATGAAAGTATTAGGTTCATACGAGAAAGCCCGCATCTATATCGACAAACATTATCAGGCTTCTGAAGAAGCTAAAATCCACAAAAGAAAAACTAATCCCGGACCGGTGATAACAATTTCACGCGAGACCGGCGTTGGCGCTACGGCAATTTGTAAAAAGCTAACCGAATATTACAACAAGTATGCGATTGATGATTATGACGATTGGACATTCTTTGACCGTGAATTGATTGAAAAAGTTATGGAAGATCATCATCTGCCGGAACATTTTAAAAAACATTTGTCCGAAGAAAAACCGGCTAAGATCGATTCATGGTTCGGTGAAATTTTAGGAATTACTCCGTCAAAACTTTCGCTGCTTCACAAAACTTCCCGTACAATTCTAAAACTTGCGGAAAACGGAAATGTTATTTTGGTGGGCAGGGGCGCAACCATCATAACTGCAAATTTGGAAAGAGCTTTTCATGTGCGATTGGTAGCTCCATTAAATTATAGGATTGAAAATTCCATGCGACTTTACAACGTAACAGCAAAAAAGGCGGCTAAGTTTATCAAGGAAGAGGATGAAGCCAGAAAAAATTATGTCTGGAAATACTTTCATAAGAACGTGGAAGACCCGCTTCTCTATCATGCAATCATCAACACAAATCTTCTCAAGTTTGAAGAGATTGCAGACATGATCGGGCATTGTGTTATGAAAAAATTTCCGCAGTTTTTTCGCACTTAAACAATTTGAAACAATCGATGTGTAAGAACAGTGTAATACTTTGAAAAAAGAGTAACGTTATGAGCAAGGTTAAGAATAAGATTTTAACCGCATTGGTTTTAGTATCGATCATTGTCCCGTTATCAAGTACCGATTACGGGCATTTTCAAAAAATAAAAAAGAGAAATCAAATGGAGTTTAAACTTTTCAGTTCCGCCTTTGCCGAGGGCGCAATGATTCCCGCTCAATACACATGCGACGGCGTTAACGAATCTCCCCCGCTGAATTGGAGCGGTGCACCGAAAGAAACAAAAACTTTTGCGCTGATAGTTGATGACCCGGATGCGCCGCGCGGCGATTGGGTTCACTGGACGCTTTTCAACATTCCGGCTTCAACAACAAGTCTGAAAGAAAATGCATCGTTGAGCGGAAATTTTACGGAAGGAATTGTTCAGGGCCTGAACGATTTCAGAAGTAATTATTACGGCGGCCCATGCCCGCCTTCGGGAACACACAGGTACTTTTTCAAACTTTATGCGCTGGATATTTCTCTCTCTCTTAACAACAGCGCAAACAAAAAACTGTTGCTCGAAGCCATGAAAGGTCATATTCTTGCCGAGGCACATTTGATAGGGAAATACAAACACGCAAGATAAACTGTTAACGGGCTTCTCTGCTGAATAACAATCCGTGAGCGGTGTTTTTATCTGCCGGATAAAACTAAAACTCACAAAAGCCGTCTTAATTGACGATCTATTTCAATCAAAGGAAACATCCCATGAAGAATAAACTAAAATTTGCCGTAGTAGCTGTTTTACTGCTTTTCACATCGTTTTCTTTTGCCCAGCAAAAATTTTACGTTGACTTGAACGACCGCGCGAATCATCTTTTTAACGTTACGTTGATTCCGGAAAAACTTACTGACGAAAACAAAATTTACCAATTCGCATCAACGGCACCCGGAACATACCAGACGATGGATATCGGTAGATTCGTCCGGACATTCAAAGCACTCGATGCGAATGGAAATGAACTTGCGACCAAACATATTTCGGTAAATCAATGGGAGCTTTCCGATCCGGCAAAGACAGTAAAAATTGTTTACTCGGTTGCGGACACGTGGAATACGAAAGTCACTGAAAACATGGTTTATCCAATGTGCGGAACAACGATTGAAAACGATAATGTTCTTCTCAACGGACAATGTGTTTTCGGATACTTTCACGGAATGCAGAAGACTCCGATTGAAATTAAACTTGATTACCCTGCCGACTGGACCGTTGGCACTGCGTTGAAATTGGATTCAAACGGTTTCTACGATGCGCCGGATTACGATTACGTTGTGGATTCTCCGATTCTTCTTGGTAAGCTAACAAAAGCAACTTCAAAAATTGAAAACACAACTGTTGATGTTTATACTTACTCGAAATCGGGTGAGATAAATTCCGAACAAGTTTTGCAGCTGCTCGAAGATATTTTATCGGCAACAAGTCAGTTCACAGAAGGATTGCCGGTTGATAGATATACTTTCCTTTTTCACTTCGAAAATTTTTCCGCCGGAGCGTGGGAACATAACTACAGTTCCGAATATGTCATTAAAGACGGTTCGCTAGACGACAATAAGGCTAAGGAATTAAAATCTATGGCGGCACATGAATTTTATCATATCGTAACGCCGTTAAACATTCACAGCGAACTGATTAGCAACTTCAATTTTGAAAAACCGACAATGTCCCAGCATCTTTGGTTGTACGAAGGCGTTACCGAATGGGCCGCCAGAATTTTGCAACTGCGGGATTATTTAATGAGTCTGGATGATTACCTGGCGGATCTGCGGGAAAAAATTTCGACGAGTGATAATTACGATCCGAAAGTATCGCTTGTTGATCTCGCGCTTCACTCAACTGAGATGCAAGATCAATACGGGAACATATACAAGAAAGGCGCTGTCGTTGCAACGCTGCTGGATATCCGTCTGCTTGAATTGTCTCACGGCAAAAAAGGTCTGCGCGAAGTTTTGAATCAGCTATACAGGGATTACGGCGCCAACAAACCTTTCAGTGAAAAAGATTTCTTTGATGAATTTGTAAAACGCACCTATCCGGAAATTGCGGACTTCATCAATAAATATATCAAAGGAACAGAACCGCTGCCAATTAGAGAATATTTTGCGAAGCTTGGAATTGATTATCAAGAATCAGCCGGCATCGATAGTTCTAAAACTTATTTGGGCTTAGGTCTCGGCGTGAAGGACAATAAATTAATTGTAACCGTGGTCGATAATCCGACAACCGACGGGATTCAAAAAGGCGATTATATTCTCAAAATCAACGGAGAAGAAATTACTCTGCAAAACGCGCAACAGAAATTTTCGTTCATTAGAAGTCTAAAGGTTGGAGACTCATTTGCTGTTACCGTTGATAGAAACGGCGAGCAGAAAGACCTAAAGTTAACGATGCAGCCGCGGCCTATTAAACATTTGTTCAAAGTGATGGAGAACGCCAGCGAAGAACAGCTTGATCTGCGCAGCGCGTGGATGAAAAATTTATAGTCGCCGGTTTTTCGTATTGATTAACAAGTTTGTACGTGCTTTATTTAATCAAGTTTTTGAAGTAGATTTAATTAAAGATTAAGCAGCGTGGGTGATTTGATGAAAAGATTATTTTGCTTTAAAATTATTGCAGCTGCTTTTTCTTTGATTCTTATTACCTCGTGTTCATCAAGTTCGGTTTACAATAAAGTTTATCCCACACTTAACGACGGCAAATACGACAGCGAATTTCCGTATCGAAACTCTTCCGCACAACTTGAAAACATCAGCAACTCGGTAAAGCTGGTAAACAGTATAGCTTTTTATACAAGTTACCTTTTCAATGAAAGCGACAAGATAAGAGCGGTTGGAATAAGCGGATTAAATTTCGAAAAGGTCGCTTACGAAAAAGTCTTCTTCAACAGAACTGCATCCGGCACCGCAACGCTCATAAATAAAGATCAAGGACAGGTGGCGCTTCTTACGGTGGCTCATGTTGTTTCGTTTCCCGATACAATAATTTCGTTCTTCGTAAATCAAGACGGTTCTCTTTCCAACTACGTGCAAAGCATATCGATTAAATCCAAGCAGACAAATTATGTAACCGATCTGCCCGATAACGGTGAGATTGAAATTCTTGCTATCGATAAAGTTAATGATCTTGCAATTCTAGGGAGAAGCTACAAGGTCGAGCAAACGTTGAAACTTGTTCCTTTCGCTTACCCTTGGGGAAAATCTTCAGATCTTGAGTGGGGAAGTTTTGTTTATGTCTTCGGCTACCCGATGAATTTTAAAATGGTCACCAAAGGAATTGTCAGCAGTCCCGCAAAAGAAAAGAATTATTTTCTGATTGATGCGGCGTACAACAGAGGATTCAGCGGGGGAATTGTTTTAGCAATCAGAGACGGCGTTCCAAACTTTGAACTCGTCGGTTTGGTAAAATCCGTCCCAGCTGATTTTATGTACACAGTCCGCCCCATGCAACGAGAACATGATCTCGATTATAATCCGATGATTCCTTACAAAGGGGAAGTTTATGTTGATAAAGAACAGGTACTGCGACCCGGAATAACAAAAGTAATAGACATTGAAGTAGTTAAGGAATTTATTGAAAACAGCAAACAAGAATTGATTAGCAAGGGCTACTACTTGAAAGACTTCTTCTCTGCACCTTCACAGTTAAAACTAAAAGAAGTTCATTAGTTCCGTCGCAGAAATTCTAAAACTATTCTAGAACTTCTTTCACCTCGCCTTTAGCAACTTTTTCCAAAACATCACCGAAGTAATCGATGTCCGAGAGCAATGTATAAACATTTGGCGTCACGCGTATTCCGTGAAAATCTTCAAAGACAATTGTAACCGTGAAGATGCGATGTTTATTTAACAGATACTCTTGCAACTTCGGCATGTTAACGCCTGATATGTTGAAGTTCACAATGCCCGCCCAGTTTGATTCATCCTCAACATTGATAAGGTAATTTACATTTGAGCAATTTTTCAACCGGTTGATCCACCGTTTGTGAAGATACCGGAGCCGCGCCGCTTTTCTATCTATCCCGATCATCTCATTGAACGCAAGCGCTTCCGCAATTGCGTTGTGATTTGCCGCGGGATGCGTTCCGATCTCTTCAAACTTGCGGATGTTTTCATCCATCTCTTTCGGCGCAGCCATCAAAGGCCAAATGTTTTTGATCAAATCTTTTTTTACATACAACATTCCGGTTCCGATTGGCGCGTAAGTCCATTTGTGCAGCGACGTACCGAAATAGTCGCACTCAAGATCGGAATGTTTAAATGGAAAATGATTGAACGAATGAGCGCCGTCAACAATAACTTCGATTCCCCGTTCGTGAGCCATGCGGCAGACATCGCCAACGGGCAAAATTTGTCCGGTAAGAAAACACACGTGACTAATCAAAATCACTTTTGTATTTGGTGTGATTCCGCTTTTGAGAGCATCCACGTAATCGCTTCGATTCATCAACGGAGCCGGGTACTTCACCTTATTCGCTTTAATTCCATATCGTCTTTCCATTTGATTAAACGTTGTAAGCATGCGCGGATAATCTTGAGTTGTCGTAAGAATTTCATCGCCTGGTTTTAAATTCAATCCTTGCTGAACGATTTGAAGCGACTCGCTTGCGTTTCTCGTAACAGCAATTTCTTCAGTATCAACGCCGAAAGTGTGCGCGAGTTTTTCTCTTACCGTTTCCAATTTCGGTTCAAGATGCTGCCACATGTAGTAAGAAGGCGCAAGGTTTGAGTAATCTAAATATTTTTTCATCGCGTCGGCAACAATTTTTGGTGAAGGAGAAACGCCGCCGTTATTTAAGTTGATCAATGTTCGGTCAATTTCAAATGCTGATTGAATTTGCGTCCAGAAATCTTCATCGCTCGCTAAATCGGCTGGATTAACCGCCGGCGCCAATTTTCCTATAGCATCTGCCGCTTTAGCCAGAGCGTCCACTTTCAATAAAAATACCGCTGCGCCTGTTGTAGCAAAAAATTTGTTGATGAATTGACGACGTGACTGCATGGCAAGTTCTCAGTTGGATTTGTAACCTCAAGCAACTTTCACAATTCGCAAGTAAAAATCAATCATTAATTTGCATTAGCCGCTTTTGCGCTTACTATAAGGTTGACTAATATGCTTCCACTTTTATAAATTTTAATCACAATTTCACAATTAGGCGCACCGCTTATGATTCGACCCATGAAAAAACAAAAAAGAATTGCACTTGTAGCGCATGACCACAAAAAACATGATTTGATTGAGTGGGCGAAGTTCAATCTCGAATCGCTCCGCAACCATGAAATAATGGCAACCGGTACAACAGGCAAATTTCTTGAAGAAGAGTTGAAGCTAAAAGTCACAAGACTTCAAAGCGGACCGCTCGGCGGTGATCAGCAGCTCGGAGCGAAGATAGCCGAGGACGAAATTGACGTATTGATTTTTTTCTGGGATCCGCTCGAACCTCAGCCGCACGATCCCGATGTTAAAGCGCTTTTGAGAATCGCTGTCGTTTGGAATATCCCTATCGCAAACAACAGATCATCGGCAGATTTTATTTTTTCTTCACCTCTGATGAACGAAGAATATGATCGCATCGTGCCGGATTACAACAACTATTTAAAACGAGAAATAGAATAATTGAGGTTTTCTCAATAAAGGAGTATTTATGCAGCGCCCTAATCAAAACGAATACGCACCTTACTATCAGCAGTTCATTAAAGATGTTCCTCAAATCGATATACTTGAGTATTTGAAACAGCAGCTTGATGAAACAGTAAAACTTTTCTCCGGTGTTTCGGAAGAGAAAGCTTCGTTCCGTTATGCCGCGGACAAATGGAGCGTCAAAGAAGTGCTCGGACACATAATGGACGGCGAAAGAATCTTTGCATATAGAGCGCTGTGCATTTCGCGCGGCGAAAAGAACAGTCTCCCCGGTTTTGAGCAAAACGATTACGTCGCTAATGCAAATTTTGACAAGTTGAAACTCGCAGACATCGTGGAAGAGTTCGTGGCTTTGCGTAAATCGAATCTGAAAATGTTCGGCAACTTTTCGGAAGAGATGTGGACGCGCAAAGGCACGGCAAATAAAAATGAGGTAACGGTTAGAGCCGTTGCTTACATACTTGCGGGACACGCGCTTCACCACATAAACGTTGTGCGGGAACAGTATTTGAGTGCATGATTGAATGGTTGAATGAATAAAATGCGAACTAATTTTGAGACGAGATTATGTCTTTAGTCGTGTTGGCATACCCGCAGCTTGAGAAAAAAGATTACAACTGGATTCAGTCATTCCGCGCGAAACATGACGAGCGCTACTTTAAAGTTGTGGAGCCGCATTTTACAATCGTGTTTCCGGTTCCAAGCATTGACGAGAAAACGTTTATTCATCACGTTGAAAAAGCTGCCAAGCACTTTAACCAATTTTATTTTGTTTTGCGATGCGCCCAAATTGTTAAAAGCTCATTCAGCAATTACACCGACGTGTTTTTAATTCCGGAGGAAGGCTACCGAATCTTTGTGAAACTTCACGACGCGATGTACACGGGTGTTCTTGAAAAAGAATTGCGTCTCGATATTCCCTTCATTCCCCACATGGGAGTCGGCAACAACAGCGACGCGTACAAGTGCAAAACTTATGCGGACGAGCTGAACAAAAAGAACATTGAGATTGTCGGCTCGATTGATAGTCTCGACATCGTGCGCTACGAAACAAATTCTGTTGAGACGATTAAGAAAGTGTATCTATAACTTTCCTCTGTCATGCCGGACCCCGATCCGGCATCTCTATTTTTGTAGGTTTATACTCATGTGGATTCTGGATCAAGTCCAGAATGACACCGTTTTCCTAAACTATTCTCCATTCCAAACGACTAAAGAATTGGAACTTGATTCGTGTACAATTTTGAATTATAATCAATCAAGCTTTTCCAAATCTTTGTATGAAAAAACTTATACCGACTTTAAAGCTTGTTGAATGGGAAGCCGTGTTATGGCTTGTAGGATTAATCTATCTGCTGTTCATCAATCCGTATCAGCCGCAGCATTACACTCTCTGCCCTTTCAAAAATATGGGGATTACTTTTTGTCCCGGCTGCGGATTGGGAAGATCAATTTCCCTTTTCTATCACGGCGATTTGATCCATTCGATTAAGGCTCATCCGCTTGGAATTCTTGCCTTCATTTTGATAGTTGCGCGTACAACAAAACTGTTCATAAAAATGTATTTCAACTTTCACAAAACAAAAGAGGTAACCTATGGCTAATGTACTTGAACTTCTTCCCGAAATAATGGGCGATGAGCAATTCTATATCGGCGGCTTATTCAAAAACATGGACGACAAACAAGCGCAACAGTTTGCTAATATTTACCGTACACGCAGAAAAGATCCTCAAACAATTTTACTTGTAACATTGGTTGGATTCTTAGGCATTGCAGGAATCCAAAGATTTCTAACCGACCAGATTGGTCTCGGAATTCTCTACTTGCTAACGGGCGGTATCTGTATGATAGGCACAATCATAGACCTCGTTAACTATAAGAAGATCGCGTTTGAATACAACCAAAAGATTGCAAGTGAAATTTTGATGTTAGCTAAGAATATTACCTAATTAAATTATAGGAATAGTAAAATGGAATCATATAAATTACTTGGCATTGGTATAATATCCTTGGGAACGATGATTGTGTTATTTGGTTTAGGTGTATCTAATTTAAAACCCGAGTTACTTATTTACTCTTTATGGTTTGGTGTTCCGATAATTACACTTGGGGCGGTTGTTATTCTAGAAAAAAAGGTAAACATTTTTAGTTCGTTAAACACAGGCGGAATAATTGTTTTTGTCTTAATTGTTTTATTTGTTACTCCTCTTTGTTGGCTGCCTTGGATATTGCAAACTTTTAAAAAATAATCTAGTAAAATG
>JAJYMU010000217.1 GCA_021786655.1 Bacteroidota bacterium | reverse complement strand
GACATATTACGTACAGACATTAACGATAACATCAATGGCATTCTGGTCGTCGGTTCCAGTCGGCGCGTTGATCACAAATATTTTGGTTGTGAACAATTACCGCGACCGCGAAGAAGACCGTTCCAACGGCAAGAATACTTTGGCTGTAATCTTCGGTGAAAAATTTACACGGCTTCAGTATCTAACCTTCATGATTGTTTCCTACGCAATACTTTTCGTGGTTTACTTTACTTATAAAAAAAGTTTATGGATTTTTCTGCCGCTGCTGTCTCTCCCGATTTCGATAAAGCTGATAAGAATGATCTATTCTTTGCGCGGAAAAGAACTGAATAAAACTTTGGAACTCACCGCCAAGTTGTCTGCTATTTACGGTTTGCTTTTTGCAGCCGGAATTCTTTTATGATCTTGAAGGAAATAAAATACTCTCCTTTCTCCTACAAATTAAAAAATCCATTTCAAACTTCATCCGGAATAATATCGGAACGAAAAGGTTTTTTTGTTTCAGCGCTCGATGAACTTGGCAATAATTCCATTAGCGAATGTTCTCCCCTGCCCGGCTTTAGTTCTGAATCTTACAATGAAGTTGAAAAATTTCTCTCGAACGAATTAAAACGATTGCTTGTGAATGAAATTAAAAGCGATCTCTTCAAAATAAAACAAATTGCATCGGAGATCACAAAACTTCCGTCGGTGCGATTCGCGCTTGAGCAAGCTCTGTTTGGATTGGTGATGCAGCATGATAAAAATTTTATCCAAAATAATTTCTACGCTGGCAAGAAAACTATTCCAGTTAACGCTGTAATCGGATTTGATAAACCAGAAAATATTTTAGCCAAGGTCGAAAAGAAATACATAGCCGGTTATCGAACATTCAAAATCAAAGTCGGCAGAGAAAATTTTTCTGATGATTATGAGTTAGTAAAACTCGTTCGAGAAAAATTCTCAAACAAAATTACAATACGCTTGGATGCTAATGGCAAGTGGGACATTGATAGTGCCGTGGATAATCTGTCAAAGCTTTCAGAGTTTGATATTGAGTACATCGAAGAGCCGTGCAAAATTTTAAGCTGCTTGATGAAATTAGCAGAACATTCAAAAATTCCTATTGCTGTGGATGAATCGCTTAAAACTTACGAGAGCGTTGAAGAAGTTTTGAAAATGCCCGCCATAAAATTCCTCGTTGTCAAACCGGTGATACTTGGAGGGATTATTGATGCCGCTCAATTGATCAATGAAGCGGAAGCGTACGGCAAAAAAATAATTATTTCATCTGCCTTCGAGACTCCTATCGGCAAAAGCACGTTGGTGTTTCTTGCCTCACTAGCTTCTCACAATCACGCTCAAGGACTCGACACTGCAGACATGTTTGTTAATCTGCCGATTACCGATCCGTACCCGGTTCAAAATTCACACATTGTTTTTGATCCGGAAAATTTTCCACCGCGTTTTGACGCCGGACACCTATCATGAACCCCGGCAACGAACATTGGTTGATAGAACAGTCGGCTAGAAATCTAGACCGCACTGCGTTCCTATCATCAAACAAGAAAGTAACTTATTCGGAACTTCTGCATCAATCGTTAACAACTGCAGAAAAATTAAACCGGCTTGGAGTTCGAACAGGTAATCATGTTGGAATACTTGCATCGCACGACTACAATTTTTTTGTTTTGATTAACGCACTCTGGTTTATCGGCGCTGTGCCGGTACCGCTTAACAACCGGTTGACTGCGCTTGAAATTCAAGAAGAGATTCGCCATGCAAAAATAAGTGCTTTAATTACCGACAATGCACTCGCGCAAAAATTATCATCGATAGAATTTAAGAATACAATATTAGCTGAACACGTTTTGTCGGACCAAGACAATGCTGCCCTAACAACATTCAACCTCACGAAATTCAATTCCGAGAACAACGCGTTTATAATGTTTACTTCCGGTTCAAGCGGAAAACAGAAAGCGGTTGTGCACACTTTCAGCAGTCTTTTCAACAGCGTTACCGCGTTGAATGATTTTGCGAAACTATCGCACGACGATATTTGGCTGGCTTCGTTATCATTCTACCACGTCGGCGGATTTATGATTCCGGTTCGTGCTTTGTTAACCGGTGCAACAGTTGCTTTTCCAAATTCGGTCAGCGCTGATGATACCGTTGCAGCGCTTGAAGAATTCCAGCCGTCACATATTTCGCTTGTGCCAACAACCTTGCAAAGAATGATCGATCAAAATGTTCGTCCAAATAATAATTTGAAATATTTATTTCTCGGTGGCGGACCATCAGAAAAGCAATTGTCATTGAAAGCAATAGAAAACGGCTGGCCGGTTATAAAAGTTTACGGTTCCACAGAAACATGTTCGATGGTGGCTGCAATGAAAGCTGAAGACGTAAACAGCAAACCAGAATCTTCCGGGAAAGTTTTGCTGAACTGTAAAATCAAAATTGTTGATGAGAAGCAAAACAGTGTCCCAGCTGGCGAAGTTGGTGAAATAATTATTCAAGCCGGCAGTATTATGAAAGAATACTTTGGCGACGAAACGGAGACGTTGAAAGCTCTTCACAACGGCTGGTACCGCACCGGAGATTACGGACGCGTTGACGCCGATGGATTTTTGTACGTCGACTCACGCCGGGACGATTTAATCATAACCGGCGGCGAAAACGTTGTCGCCAAGGAAGTGCGGGAAATTATTCTTCTGAATAAAAAAGTTTCCGATGCATTCGTTTTCGGAATCGACGATTCGACGTGGGGACAAATGATATGCGCCGCGGTTGTGTCTAAAAATCTTTCGGAAGATGAGTTAAAAATTTTCATGAAGTCAAAAATTGCGGGCTACAAAATTCCGAAACGATTTTATTTTGTTGAAAGCATTCCCCGAAACGAAATGAGCAAAGTGGATAGAAAAAAGCTGTTCGAGAAAATTAACTTACGTTAGCTCTAAGCTTGTCATAAAAATCTTTTGGTAATTCTATTTTCTGAAATTTTTCCTTCAGCACACAAACGTGAACCGTCTTTGCCAACGCGGTAAACTGTCCGCCGTCTTTATAAAACTTATAACTCAGTTCAAAAGAAGAATTTTTAAGGAGACTCACATTTACTTCTATTGTTAATTCATCGCCGACGCGTATCGGCTTAACGTAATCGGCTTCCGCGTGCATGATGGGAAGGATGTAGTCGCGGTCAAAGAAAAAATTCCGCTCGGTGGAAAGACTGCGCATAAAATCCTCGTATGCGGCATGAACGTATTTAAACAAACTAGCATAGAAAATTATACCAGCGGGATCGGCATCGTAGAAATAAACTTTTACCTTGGCGGTGAACATGACTGCTCTCCTTTTCTTACGACAAATTTAACAACTCTTCTCCATTTCGCATTAACTTTTTTGTGATTAACTTCGCAAAAAATTATTTAGGAAATTCGTGTTCCCCCTAAGCACAAAATCGCTTTTTCTAATCGCATTCTTCATCACCGCTGGTATAACTTACTCCCAGGCTGAACTCAAAAAAGAATTCTACCCAAACGGTAAATTAAAATCCGAAGGGACTTATCTCAACGGAGTACACAACGGCGTTTACAGAGAATATTACGAAAGCGGTAAACTTTGGAAAGAGTGGAATTTCCGGAACGGCAAAGAAGAAGGGCTTTCGACGTGGTACTTCGAGAACAGCAAAATAAGTATGGTGTGGAATTATCGACACGGCAAGCTCGAAGGAACTTCCAAATGGTATTACGAAACGGGACAGCTTTGGGCTGAGCCAAACTATGTTGACAATATTCAAGAGGGGGAAAGTAAGACATATTATAAGAGCGGCACGCTTGAAGCCATCTGGAAATATCTGAACGGCAAGCTCAGCGGCATATCAACGATATTTTTTGAAAACGGGAAAGTTGAGGTCGAAAGAAATTATGTGAACGATAAGCTGGAAGGAATCAGCAAAGTATATTACGATTACGGCGGCGTTGCCCTCGAAGCCAATTACAAAAATGATCAGCTCGACGGCATATCATATCTCTACTATCCGGACGGAACCATCAAGGTAATCGATACATATTCAAACGGGCAGATCATCAAGCGCGAGAGATTTGATTACGGCAGCAAAGTTGCAAAGCTGGAAGAAAATTTTGACGAGTATTACGACGACGGCACAATGAAGTCTCGGTTGAATTTCAAAGACGGCAAGAAAGACGGAATGATAAAGGAATATTACAATAGCGGCTTTCTGAAAGCGCAATTAAATTACAAGCAAGATAGACTTGAAGGCCAGAGCATTTATTATCATGACGGAGGAACTATTGCAGAAATTGCAAATTATGTCGCCGGAATGAAAAACGGTTTATCTACAAAATATAACCGCAACGGCATTAAAATTGCCGAAGAATATTATGCCAATGACCAGTGTGACGGTTCCGGCAAAACATTCTATCTTACCGGCGAGCTCGAATCAGAAAGAAAATATCGGAATGACAAATTGGACGGCACCGTAAAAATATTTCTCAAGAACGGTTCATTGGCTGCGGAAGAAAACTACAGCCACGGATTGAAAGAGGGCATTTCAAAATATTATTACTCAAACGGAAAGATTTCCGATTTTTTCGTTTATAAAAATAATTTACTCAGTGGAAGATGTTTTTCATACGATTCAGCCGGCGCGGTTACAAAAGAAGTTGAATATTCTAACGGAGAATTGGTCCCGGATGATTCGGCAAAATAATTCCATCAATAAATTTTTCTAATCACAAACTGATCCATGAACTCACTTCCGAATGCAAGCGACGGTGTGTAAAATCCGGGCTCGACGGAGTTGTTAAGAATTCTAATCGAACATTCGGCAGCGCCCACAGCAGTTAGGTTGTATCCCTCCATCACTTGATAAACTTCTTCCATCATTTCCCCTTTTGCATTTTCCACCCTGCCCCAAACGTAAGTTTTAGCCGAATCTCTTTCTTTCTTCGACGGTCCGGTTAAGTTTTTTTGAATGTACCGAGCAGCAAAATTCTTTACCAATTTTATACTGAATATTTTCAAAAAGAATGTCAGTAACTTCCTTAACCTAACGACACGCTCCGGCATGGCAATATAAACCTCGCCGTTCGGAATTCCGGTCGAACGAAACGACGAATAAACATCTCCCCATGGAATCGATAAACCGCTGAACGAAAAATTTTTCAGCTTTACGTTAATTGCGTACTCACCGATTGGCGACTCGATAAGTTTCCCATCTCTCCGGATTCTTCCTGTTCCTTTCAAGAATTCCAAAGTGGTGAGCCATGTTCCTCGAGAAATCTTGCCTCGTTTATTTATCAAACCAAGTTTCAAACTTGCCGCATCGGGCATCTTTTCGCTCAAGCGTTTCGCAAGACAGTCCGTTGGAATAATATCGAAACCGACACTTGGCATAATCACAATTCCGTTTTTCTTGGCTCTCTTGCTCATGAAAAACGCGAGGTGCATTACCGGAATTTCTCCGGTGATGTCGAGATAATTTGTTTTCGTTCGCAAACATGCTTCTATTAATTCTTTCGCAGTCATTCTAAACGGACCAGCACAATTCAGCAAAGTGTGGATGTCATTAAGAGCTTTGTCTATTCGAGCATCGTCGGTCAAATCGAAGACGCGGTATTCACAGCCGAACTTCCGCGCGATTTTTTTAATTCCCGATTCATTTCTTCCGGCAAGGATTGGTTTTATTTTTCGCGAAAGCAATTCTTCCAAAATGAGCTGCGCAGAGTAGCCAGTTGCGCCGTAGATCATAAGTTTGGATGGTGCCGCGTTCATATATTATTCTTTTCTTTCCTAATTGGTCGCTTGATAATAGCTAATAACCCAAATTCTGTCAATTGCAGCGTGAACTTTCTAACCTTTTTTACTGTATAATTAATTAAATTGATGGAGAAATAACTTTCATCTTGAGAAAGGATTCCGTCATACCTCATTCTTAACAATTATTTAATCTACGTTCGGCATATAAATAAGTTTGCAATTTCTATTTTAGCATTTGTTTTTAGATTAAAATATTTAAGGGCATGAGTAAGAAGAAAATACTTTTTATTTGCGGATCGATTAATCAAACCTCGATGATGCACCAAATTTCTTCCGGTCTGGAAGACTACGAGTGTTACTTCACACCATACTATGCCGACGGGCTGATCAACTTCGTTGCCAACAAAGGATTTCTCGGCAATACAATCTTGGGCGGCAAGTTCCGAAAAAATACAGAACGATACTTAGCCGGCAATAATTTGAAGATTGATTACCGCGGCGTTAACAATGATTACGATTTAATCTACACATGTTCCGATCTTATCATTCCGAAAAACATCCGGAACAAAAAAGTAATTCTTGTTCAGGAAGGAATGACCGATCCCGAAACAGTAATGTTTCATTTAGTGAAGTATCTAAAATTGCCGCGCTGGCTTGCAAGCACTTCTCCAACCGGAATTTCGAATCAATACAGTTTATTCTGCGTTGCGTCGAACGGTTACAAAGATTTGTTCATCCGCAAGGGCGCGAAAGAAAAAAAAATTGTTGTTACCGGGATACCAAACTTCGACAACGCGAAACAATATTTGAGGAACGATTTTCCTCACAAGAATTATGTTTTGGTTGCCACTTCCGATGCGAGGGAAACGTTGAAGTATGATAACCGGAAAAAATTTATAAAAGAATGCGTTGAAATTGCCGGCGGCAGACAAATAATTTTCAAATTGCATCCGAACGAAAAGACCGGACGCGCTAAAGCAGAAATCAACCGGTATGCACCGGGCGCGCTAGTTTACCAGCACGGAAACACCAATCACATGATTGCCAACTGCGACGTGCTGATTACCAAATATTCTTCCGTTGTTTACGTCGGGCTCACGCTTAGCAAAGAAGTTCATTCGGCATTCAATATCGAAGAGCTGAGGCGTTTAATGCCGATTCAGAATAATGGAACTTCGGCGGAAAGAATTGCTCGCATCGGGAAACATTTGCTTGAAATGCCAAATACAACGCTTGATGAAATTCGTCACACTTACGATCTAGAATCAGTTTTATCCGGGCAAGAATGAAAATCGTGACCGTCATACAAGCGCGCATGTCATCAACTCGTCTGCCGGGAAAAGTTATGCTGCCGGTTCTTAGTAAACCGCTTTTGATCAGAATGCTCGAACGCGCGCAATCTGCAAAGTTGATCGGCAGTTTGGTCGTTGCTACGTCAACGAATTCTGATGACGATGAAATTGAAAAATTGTGCGAACAAAATAACATAACATGTTTCCGCGGACACTTGACCGATCTGCTCGATAGACATTATCAAGTTGCGATAAAATTTGGCGCCGATGCGGTTGTAAAAATTCCTTCCGACTGTCCGCTCATTGATCCGCGTGTGATAGATAAAGTCATTCAGCATTTCATCAATCACGAAGAATATGATTTTGTGAGCAATCTTCATCCGGCAACGTATCCCGATGGTAACGATGTGGAAATCATGTCGTTCGCTTCGCTTGAATGCGCGTGGAAAGACGCATCAAAAAATTACGAACGCGAGCACACAACGCCGTTTATCTGGGAACATCAAGATGTTTTTAAGGTTGGAAATATTGCTTGGGAGAGCGGTTTAGATTATTCAACTTCGCACCGATGGACAATTGATTATCCCGAAGATTACGAATTCATAAGAAAAATTTTTGAGGAACTCTATCCTTCGAATCCGGTATTTGGTCTTAACGATATTTTGGATTTACTGAAGCGCAAACCGGAAATTGCGGAAATCAACAGTCAGCATCTCGGCAAATACTGGTATGACAATCATCTTGACGAACTAACTCATATTGACGAATACAAAAAGAAGCTAAAGGACAAATGACAAAAGAGAAATTACGCGAATTGCAGAAGACTGCTCTCACTGTTCGCGAACACATTATCCGCATGTCGGGTAACGGCGGATGTTTTATAGGTGCATCGCTTTCATGCACTGATCTAATCGTTTATCTCTACAAAGAATTTTTGAACGTCTCTCTGCAAAATCTTAATGATCCTAACCGAGATTATTTTTTCTTATCGAAGGGACACGATGTGCCGGCGCTATATGGTATTTATGTTGAACTCGGCTGGCTGGAAAAAGAACGATTGAAAAATCATTTGAAGACAAACGATTTTATTTATTGGCATCCAAACAGAAATATTCCGGGAATCGAATTTCATTCTGGATCGCTCGGCCATAACCTTTCCGTGGCGTGCGGCGTTGCTCTCGATTGCAAGCTGCGGAATCAAAAAAATAAAGTTGTAGTTGTCGTTGGCGATGGCGAGCTAAATGAAGGCTCGATGTGGGAGGCGCTGCTTGTTGCCGCCGCTTATAAACTGGATAATTTGTTGGTCGTCGTTGATCGCAACCAATTTCAAGCAAACATGCAGACGGAGGACTTAATACCGCTCAAACCGCTCGACAAAAAATTTGAAGCATTCAATTGCAAAGTTGAAACCGTTGACGGACACAACTTTGAATCTTTAGACAAAGTTTTTTCGAAATTTCCGTTCGAGAAAGAAAAAGTTTCCGTGATAATTGCCGAAACGGTTCGCGGCAAAGGATTACCCAGCATTGAAAAACGCGCCGACAGATGGTTCGTTAATTTTATAGATGAGGAAATTGAACAACTGTTAAAAGAACTTCACGGCGAAGCGAAAGCGCATTTAACTTCCGAAACAATTGTGGCGAGATGATATGACTTATTCAGAGATTGTACTTGACCTAATTAACAATGATGACCGCTACATGATCATGACATCAGAAAACCGCGCGGCGTTTAGAAATTTACCACCGCTCATTAAAAATAATTTTGTCGATACCGGAATTACCGAACAAACAATGATCGGGATGGCGGCAGGACTAGCGCTGCGTGGGCGTGTACCAATCGTTCATGCGCTTGCAACATTTTTAACGATGCGCGCCTTCGAATTTATTCGCACTGATATTGGAATTGCAAATCTGCCGGTAAAAATTGTTGGCGCTGTTCCGGGATTTCTGTCTGACGGTAACGGTCCCACACATCAAGCAATCGAAGATGTTTCAATCATGCGCGGTATTCCGAACGTAAATGTTTTTTGTCCGGCAGACGAAGACGATATGCTGAAAGGACTAAAGAAAGTCATCCAGTATCCGTCTGCTTTTTATATTCGTTATAACATGACCAAACCGGTTGTTGAGCACTCGGAATTTGAAGTCGGGAAAGCAGAAGTCTTCGGCGACGGAAAAGATGTTGCAATTTTGGTTTACGGATTTTTATTCAATGAAGCGTATAAAGCAAAAGAAACTTTGGAGTCAAAAGGAATTTCTGTTCGATTGATAAACATCAGGACACCGAAACCTATCGACGAAGAAACCATTTTGAAAGCGGCGAGAGAGTGCAAATTAATCGTTACTTTGGAAGATCATTTTATAACAGGCGGACTGTACTCTATCCTTGCCGAAGTACTTTTAAGAAACAACAAAACAGCGAACGTTCTTCCGTTTGCTTTTATGAATAAATGGTTCAAACCCGGTCTGTTAAATGATGTTCTTGAATATGAAGGATTTACCGCGGAACAAATTTCAAAAAAAATAATTCAGCGTTTAGCTGGTAGCTAATACATGGAGAAAGCTATGCCCAATAAAGTTTCACTTAACAATGATTATCCGGAAATTGCGAAATCTGAGGAGCTATATAAACGTGCGCTCGGATTGATTCCTTCCGTAACGCAAACTTTGGCGAAGGGACCTTCACAATACATTAAAGGCGTCGCACCAAAGTACTTGGCGAAAGGAAAAGGTTCTCACGTTTGGGATGTTGACGGAAACGAATACATCGATTACATGATGGGTGTCGGTCCGTTATCACTTGGATATGCTTATCCAAAAGTAGACGAGGCAATAAAGAAACAACTTGAAGACGGAATAACTTTTTCCATGATGCATCCTCTTGAAGTAGAAGTGGCAGAATTAATCCGCGATGTTGTTCCGAACGCAGAGGCAGTCCGTTACAGCAAAACCGGCGCAGACGCAACAAGCGCGGCTGTTCGTCTTGCTCGCGCATACACAGGAAAAAATAAAATTCTATGCTGCGGTTACCACGGCTGGCATGATTGGTACATCGCCGTCACGGCCCGTAATCATGGAATTCCAGAAGCAGTTCAGGCAATTTCATTTACGTTTAATTACAATGATTTGGATTCCGTAAAAAATTCCATCGATGACGATGTGGCTGCTGTTATTCTTGAGCCGGTTGTATTTCAGGAACCGACTAATAATTTCTTGCATAAGCTGGCCGGATTGTGCGAAGAGAAAGGCGTTGTTCTCATCTTCGATGAAATGTGGACAGGCTTTAGAATGGCTCTCGGCGGTGCTCAAGAATATTTTGGAATCACTCCCGATCTTGCGACCTACTCAAAAGCGGTTGCCAATGGAATGCCGATTTCAATTCTAACCGGCAAAAGAAAAATTATGGATCTTGCCGATGAAGATATTTTCTTTTACACAACATTCGGCGGAGAGGCGCTTTCTTTGGCGGCAACCAAGGCTACCATCGAAGAGTTGCGCGATAAGAACGTTCCAAAATATTTGAGCGAGCAAGGCGGGAAACTTAAAGACGGGTACAATTCCATTTCACAAAAACTTGGAATGGATTATACCAAAACAACCGGTTACAATTGGCGTTCGTTGGTTACGTACGACCAGAAAGGCGGCGATCCGCTTTTACAAAAGAGTTTGGTTCAACAGGAAATGTTTAAGCGCGGAATTTTATGGCAAGGATTTCACAACATGTCGTTCTCGCACTCCAATGCCGATGTTGAATACACTTTGAAAGTTTACGAAGAAGTCTTGCCGATTCTTAAAAAAGCCGTTGAGCAAAACAACGTTAAACAACTTTTGCGTGGCGAACCCGTGCAACCCGTTTTCCGTAAAGTGGATAATTTCAATATGAAGCCGGTGAGGAAATAGTCAATTGTAATGAGTCATTGGTGATTAGAGTTTTGAATTTGGGATTTAGTATTTTGAATTTGGAGATGTGATGGAATTGTTTTCGTTAAAGAACAAAACAGCGATAGTAACTGGAGCGCTTGGACTAATCGGCAAAGAACATTGCAGAGCATTGAGCGAAGCCGGCGCTAATGTTGTCGTTGCGGATGTCAATGAAAAAGATTGCGTTGAGTTTGCTAAGACTTTGGAAACCGAATCTATAGGTGTTACGCTTGATGTTACCGAACCCAACTCGATAAAAAAATTACGTGATAAGATATTAGCCAAGTTAGGGCACATCGATGTTCTAGTTAACAACGCTGCCATCAATGACATGTTCGAAAATCCGAAAGCGGCAAGCGAACAATCCAAATTTGAAAATTATCCGCTCGAACTCTGGCAAAAGTCCATCGATGTAAACTTGACCGGAGTGTTTTTGTGTTCTCAAATATTGGGAACAGTAATGGCGAAACAGAAAAGCGGCAGCATCATTAATATTGCGTCGACGTATGGCATTACGGCGCCGGATCAATCTCTTTACATTAAAGAAGATGGATCACAATCATTTTACAAACCGCCTGCATATTCCGCAACCAAAGGAGCGGTAATCATGTTCACAAAATATCTTGCCGCTTACTGGGGCAAGGATGGCGTTCGTGTTAATACGCTTACTCCCGGCGGCGTGGAAAATTCTCAAGACGAATTCTTCATAAAAAAATATTCAGAGAAAACTCCGCTGGGAAGAATGGCTAATCCAACCGATTACAAAGGCGCTTTGATATTTTTAGCAAGCGATGCTTCAAGTTATATGACCGGTGCGAACTTAATAGTGGATGGGGGCTGGACAAGCTGGTGACTGATGTTACGCACTTTCATAATCTTAATCTTGCCTACCGGCAGGCAGGCGTAATCTTGCCCGCCTTACGTCGCCGCCCGCTTCGACTCATATCTTGCGAGGCGAGAAGGCGAGGCAGGCTCGTAATCTGGTTCCGGCAATGCCGTCACTATGTGATAAATCCGATTAAGATTATGATTAAGAGCAAGATTAAGAATTAGCTGCGTAACGTAAGCTGGTAAATAATTAAAACTTATACAGAGAGAACAATGCCAAGAAAAAAATTAAGCAGACAACAATTGATGAAACGCGCAGCAAAAATTAAATTAGTTTTGACCGACTGCGACGGCGTGCTTACCGACACGGGCGTGTATTATTCGGCAGACGGTGAAATAATGAAACGTTTCTCGATCCGCGACGGAATGGGCGTTGAAAGACTGAGAAAGTACGCCGATGTAGAAACCGGAATTGTTACAGGTGAAGCAACGGAGATCGTTCGCAAGCGCGCTGAGAAACTTGAAATGAATGAAATTCATCTCGGCATAAATTACAAAGACCGGCAGCTCAAAGAAGTTCTTGAGCGTAGAAATTTAAAACCGGAAGAAATCGCCTTCATCGGCGACGATTCTAATGACGTTACTGTAATGCGTTTAGCGGGCTTAACAGCTTGCCCAAACGACGCAACTCAATTTGCAAAGAACGAAGCCGATATTGTTTTAAAAACCAATGGCGGATACGGTGCGTTCAGAGAGTTTGCAGAAATTATTATTGAAGCTAAAACCAAAAAGAAATTTTATCGAAAGGACGACGATGGGAACAAATAAAATAAAAATCGGCAACAAATTTATCGGTGAAGGTGAACCGGTTTATGTAATTGCCGAAATCGGCATCAATCACAACGGTTCGGTTGATATTGCAAAAAAAATTATCGACGGCGCTGTAAAAGCCGGATGCGATGCCGTAAAATTTCAGAAACGCACACCTGAAATTTGCGTGCCGAGGGATCAATGGGAAATTGAACGCCAGACCCCGTGGGGCAGAATTACTTACATCGAGTATCGTAGAAAAGTTGAATTCGGATTTGAAGAATATTTTGAGATTGACAGCTACTGCAAAGAAAAAGGAATCGATTGGTTTGCGTCGCCATGGGATGAAGTCGCTGTGGACTTTCTAGAAAAATTTAATCTTCCGATTTATAAACTTTCATCAGCGTCGTTAACGGATTTGTCCCTGTTGAAAAAAATCAGAAACACCGGCAGACCGGTAATTTTATCAACCGGTATGTCAAGCATGGAAGAAATAGAAACCGCAGTTGAAATGATGGGAACCGAAAACATTTTGTTGGCGCAATCAACTTCAACTTATCCTTGCAGCTTAGATGAACTAAATTTGAAAGTCATTCAAACATTCAAAGAAATTTACCCGGAAGTTCCGATCGGTTATTCTGGTCACGAAACCGGTCTCGCTCCAACTCTTGCTGCCGTTGCACTCGGCGCAGCATTCGTCGAAAGACATATTACGCTCGATCGCGCCATGTGGGGTACCGACCAAGCTGCATCCGTTGAACTTGTAGGATTGAATAGATTGGTCAAAGACATTCGCGATATTGAAAAAGCATTGGGTGACGGGATAAAAAAAGTTTACGAAAGCGAATACGGCAATATCAGCAAACTCAGACGTGTCAAAAATAATATTCAAGTTTGAAATCTATTGTTTTACCGATGACGCTAGAAAATGTTCTTAAATCGATACAAAATTATTTCGGGAATCTACAACCGTATGAAACGCTGAGTTACTCTCTGATCATCGGCGGTGCAATTCTTTTCATAATCTTGGAACGAATCTTTCCTTACAACAAAGGACAAAGAATTCTGCGCGAAGGTTTCTTCAATGATCTCGCTCTTTATACAATAGCTCAAAGTTACATTCTCGGAATAATAATTTTCACATTCATCATCAGTACAATTGATAATTCAACGGGCTTCTCAAGGTTAAAAACCTTTTCGAATGTTCCAATCTGGATTCAACTTGTCTTCTTCACCGTCACACACGATTTTTATATTTACTGGATGCACCGCTGGCAGCACAACAATAAATTTTTGTGGCGGCTGCACGAAGCTCATCATTCACCAAGAAAAGTCGACTGGCTCTCCGGCTCACGTTCGCATGCATTTGAAATATTAATCAACCAGACAGTTGAATTTCTCCCGATTGTTCTACTAGGCTCGCCGCCGGAAGTTATTGCATACAAAGGTGTGATCAGCGCTGTATGGGGAATGTATATTCATTCCAACCTAAACATTCGCAGCGGGGTCATTCACAAATTTATTAATGGACCGGAGATGCACC
The DNA here is from genome assembly GCA_021786655.1 of Bacteroidota bacterium. Taxonomy (GTDB): domain Bacteria; phylum Bacteroidota; class Ignavibacteria; order Ignavibacteriales; family Melioribacteraceae; genus Fen-1258. The sequence continues at coordinate 1,319 of JAJYMU010000217.1, read as the reverse complement.
GCTGGCATCATACAACCGGCAAAGGACGCAACAGAAATTTCGCGACTAAACTTGCGATTTGGGATTGGCTTTTCTCAACGGGATTTTTGCCTGGCGGCAATGCAGAGGAGTACGGATTAAAAACTTTCTTCCCCGAAAATTATCTCAAACAATTTGTTTTTGCTTTCAGATCGTTTAAGAAGCAGTAAGGGCTCAATATGTTGAGCCCTTACAAAAGACAGTTTTACAAGCCTGGTATGACTTTATCTTTGGGATACTTCACAGAGTAAATCAACTTTTTCGAAACAGATTTTCCTCCGTCAACATCAACGAGCCATTTCAGTTTTCCGCTGTCCGAATCGTAAACGGCGCCGGATGATTCGATAAGTTTTACGGTTATGTCTTCATTCTTCGAAATCGGTATTTGATCTTCAACCAAAACTTTTGCCGCAGTCTTTTTGTTGTTCTTTATTTTGATTTCAAACGCAAACGTGCGCTCCACATTGCTGCTTAAAAATTTATCTTCGGAAAAATCTTTCAGCACTTCGCGCGAAACGGAAATATTCTGATCTCTTCCCAAAGAAAGAACCAAAGTGTCTTTCGTTGTGCCCGGATTAATATTCGACTGACCGACAAAAGAATTTTCGAAATAGATGTTTGCTTTGCCCTGCAGCAGATTGTAGTTACCCCAATCGGTTAAATAGCCGATTAGAAACGCATTATTGTCGAGCTTTGGCGCCGCATAGTATTCATATCTTGCCGGCACAGTAAAATCTTGAAGCGCAACCGAATGCGGTTTGTTATCCGATGCGATTGAATATTTAATTTGCGGTGTGAACTCAACTGAAAGCTGTCTGTCGTTCATTTCAAAATAATCAGCCATAGTTTCGGAAGCGCCTGCTGTTGGGGCAGCCATAACCTGCATATTCGCCGCATCAAGAGATTTGTTCGCTGCACCTTTCATTTCACGGTACAGCGCTGGTCGTGCAAAATCTATAAACCAAGGATATAGTTCCGGTTTGTTATTATTTGCAACCGGATTTCTTGTAGAAAGAATTATTTCAACATCATTCCAATCGAATCCGCCGTTCTGCCAAACGTTTGCTTTGTAATTCAACTGAGCCGGTGAATTCAACTTATCCACGCGGATATCGTAAGCAGGGACCCATCCGGCGTCGCGCATCAAATATGAAAAATCAATTTCATAAGTCGCCGCCGACTTGGCTGAGATAGACACAATAATTTCATTGGTCGGTTTATTAATTTGGTTGTTGAGTTCATTTAACTGATTTTGAATCCGGTCAATATTTTTTTGAATCTTTTTAGCAGCAAAAGAAAGG
>JAJYMU010000163.1 GCA_021786655.1 Bacteroidota bacterium | reverse complement strand
TGGCTTTGAGTCATAAATTTATCTCTATTGCGGAATTCTGAAATGGAAATTGGTACCTTTCCCCAATTCACTTTCGGCCCAAATTTTTCCGTTATGCTTATCGATAAATTCCTTGCAAAGAATTAATCCTAATCCGCTGCCGCCTTCGTCGTTTGTACCGCGTCTCGAAAAGTGTGTGTCAATTCTAAACAGCTTTTGAGTGTCTTCCTCGCTCAGTCCTACTCCCGAATCGCTGATGGTTACTGTAATGTTTGAATTACTAACTGTTGCAGTGATGGTAATTCTTCCGTTCTCCCCGGTAAACTTAATTGCGTTGGATACAAGATTTCGCATCACCGTTGCGATCATGTTTTTGTCATACTGTGCGTTAATTTCCGGAGATATTAAGCACTGAAATTTCTGATTTTTTTTGTTAGCGGCGCTAAGCAAAGGTCCGAATGCTTCTTCTGTATCGGCAAGTAAATTATTTTTTTCCGGTTTGAATTCAATAACGCCTCTTTGCAAACGGCTCCATGTTAACAGAGCATCGAGCAAGCCGTACTGGTTTTTAATTCCTTCATATAACTTCTTTTCATAATTCATTCGTTCTTCAAGAGTAAGATTATCTTCTTCAACCAGTATGCTCGAAATTCCCAGCAGACCTTGAAACGGACTTCTCAGATCGTGAGCAATAACCGAAAAGAATTTATCCTTTGTTAGATTTATTTCTCTTAAGACTTCCTTTGAAAGTTTGAGAGCTTCTTCGGCTTCTTTACGGCCGGAAATGTCGAAAAGATAACCGTGAAGGTGAGTAATCTGATCATCTTCGTTTTTAATAACTCGCGTAAAATCGAAATACCAATGATACTTTCCACTCTTATCTTTAACTCTGTATTCCTGTTGGAAAGAAAGCACCCCTTTCTCGATATGATTTCTAGTATCTTCTTTAATTCTTTCTAAATCATCCGGATGAATTATTGAATGAAAATTTCTGGAATCGTTTGTGAATTCTTTATCTGAGAAACCTAGCGCAGTTTCAATGTTAGGAGAAACATATTCAACCGGGAATTCATAGTCGGTGTTGATACGCCATTTTATTGTAATGACGGGACCTTCAACGAACAATTGGCGTTCATCAAGCAGAAGATTTTCAACGGTTTTCTTTTCTGTTATATCTTCAACGGTTCCTTCGTAGAACAGCGTTTTATTGTTCTCATCTCTAATTGTTCGCGCATTTTCTCTTACAAAGATTGCGGAATGGTCTTTAGTAATCCATTTGGATTCAAATCCGGTTATCTCGCCGACCTTTTCGATTGTTTCTACAAAAGAATGGCGTGATTTTCTGGTGCAGTGTCCCTTCTCTTCGACGTTTATCATCATAATGTCTGCGGCAGTAAAGTAGCCAAGCATTTTGGCGAATGTCGGGTTAGCCATTACAACATAACCGGCGGGGGTGATTCTATAAATACCTATGGGTGCATCTTGATAAAATAATCTTAAACGTTCTTCACTTTCCCGCAGCTGCTTCCGGATTTTTTTAACTCCCGTTACATTCGTTAGGTTAACCAGCATGTACAAGGTTTTTCTGCTAAACGAAACAGATAATAAATATGTTTCGACATTAATGATGCCTCCGCCTTTTTTGATATTCTTCCAGCTTCCAACGTACGACAATGCAGCCCCTTCTTCAAAAACCGGGACGCTTCTATTAAACAACTCCCATTCTCTTTCCGGGAAAATATCTTTAATTGTCATTGATAAGAATTCACGCATCGAGTAACCGTAGAAATTAACTGCTGGCGTATTTGCCAAAATAATTTTCAGAGACTTTGGATCATATACCAGTAACGAATGTGGATTCTTTTGAAAGAGATCTTTGTACAATTTCTCTTTCCGATCAGCTGCCGGCTTATTTTTTCTTTTGAGATTTAACTTCTTCTTTTCAGTCTTAGCTGAGCCGGCGCGCGATTTCGATTTTGCCTTTCTGCTTTTTTTCATAAAAGATTACTTTTTTTTCAAACGCATTTTATAATTATATGAGAAACAGTTGCCGGAAAAATTACCCGGCTAAATTTTCCCCGTTGTTTATTTCCTCTCCAAATATAATCTTCTCGAATTCAGCCACAAATTCTTCCATATTATTGTTTTTTCTAACAACCGCGTCAAAAACAAATGCGTTAGACGACAATCCTCTTGTGTCGTTTACTAGAAGAATTATGGTTACATCATTATTATGTGCTATTTCTCGAACTTTCTGTGTGATAATTTTTTTATCGAGTAAACCGAGTTTCTCGCTTACTAAAATAAACTTTGGGCGGTTCCTAATGTAGGATTCGAATGCTTCCTTGCCGGTTCTTGCATCGTAGATTGTTAATCTATCGGAGTAAAAATTGCAGAATTGCTCTCTAAAGTTTGAATCGGGTTCTATCAGAAGCAACTTGGATGCACCGTTGTAATATTCACTTGTACTTGCCATTGTTTTGCGAAGCCTGGCGCGTTCCCTGTCCAATATTTTTTTGATCCGTTTTACCGCCTCTTCAGTGTCAACCGGCTTAAGAATATAATCACTTATTCCCAATTCTACCAAAGAGCCGACAACTTCTTTGTCGTTCGTTGCCGTCATAACCAGAACCGGCGTTTTGCGCAGTAGTGCGTTTTCCCTCATTCTTTGTAAAGCTGCTCTTCCGTCCATAACCGGCATCATGATATCGAGCAATATCAAATTAGGTATGGTGCTTTGAGCAACTTGAACTCCTTCCTCGCCGTTACTGGCTTCCAGTACCAGACAAGGGAAATTCTTTTTCAGCATAAGCTTTAAAAAAACTCGAATGGGTTCATCGTCATCTATAACAAGAAATTTTAGCATTTCAGTTTCTCCGTACCGGAAACATCTTTATGAATTGATGTTCTGGATTGTGTCGGTAATTCTTTATGAATTGTAAAAATGAATGTTGCGCCTTCACCGACTTTGCTTTCAATCTTCAAGTGTCCGTTATGCTTTTTCACAAATTCTTTGCAAAGTGTTAAACCTAAACCGGTTCCCTTTTCTTTAGCTGTGCCGGAAGTTGAGAAGCTTTCGTTAACATCAATTAACTTTCGAATGTTTTCTTCGGCTATTCCTATACCGTTATCAGTAACGGAAAACTCGAACATGTCGTCAAGTTCTTTGCAAGCAAGTTTTACATATCCGCCGGTCTGTGTGAATTTTATAGCGTTGCTAACCAAGTTCAGAACTATTGAATAAAACATGTTTTCGTCAACGCATAATTCGAGAGCAGGATCGAGAGCGTTTATAAGTTGAATTTGTTTTTTAGATGCGCTGGCATGTAGAAGCCGGAAACCTTTTTCTATTAGTGAATTGATTAAAAATTTGCGCGGTTCGAAAGCAATCTGTCCGTTTTGAATGCGTGCCCATTCAAGCAAATTGTTTAACAATGCTGTTACTGACCGTGCAATCTCAGCGATCGAATCCGCGAACTCGGAAATTTCTTCTTTGCCTAAGTCATTGATTTCGTTAGAAAGAATTTCAGCATATCCAAGTAAGCCGTTTAAAGGTGTTCTCAAGTCGTGTCCTATGATTGAGAAAAATTTATCCTTTGTAGAATTGAGTTGCTTCAGCTCCTCGGTAATTTTTTTTATTTGCTGCTCTGTATTTTTTTGAACCGTGATATCTCTAAGAATGATTACAACTTCATTGTAGGTTTTGAGCAGGAGTCTTGCTTCAAAGAATTTCTTTTCTTCAAGACCTACAAACTGGAAGTCGAACGATTGCTGATCTCCGGAAGCTAGTACTTCTTTAATCCTGGAAAGGATCTCGTACGATATATCCGTAGGAAAGACATCTATTAGATGAAGCCCGGCAATATTATTGATCGATGGAAAAAGCTTTCTGCAGTTGTTTTTGTTTTCGATTATTGTTCCATCGTGTGAGATAACAAAAATGAAATCGGGTATTGCTTTAAGAATTGAACCGTCGTTTGAATTAATGTCATTTAGAATTTTGCTAACAAGATTCTTCTCCGAGACATCCTCAACAATGCAGTCGAAATAGGCAATGCTTTCATATTGAAATACGGGGTAAGCATACTCTTTCAGAAGAATCTTCGATTCATTTTTGGTAACCCATGTAAATTGATTTATGCCTTTGTTATTGTTCTTTAAGTAGGAATAAAATCTTTGCGGTGAAAAACATTTTTCAAGTGATTCATGCATGTCCGAATAATTCTGAAGTTCAGCGAATGAAGAAAAACCGAGAAGTCGTACAAAATTGTCATTCGCAAAAATCAAATCGCCCGCATGATTGATGCGGAATGCGCAGAAAGAAAAATTATCCGGATACTTAGCGCGCTCACTATATTTTCTTGACTCAGGCATTTTCAATTATCGTTGCTAAGTCGCTTGTATTGTTGTGCTTAATTTTTTCTTCATCAGCAAATGGCAGTATGAAACTGAATTTAGTGCCTTCGTTCACCTTGCTTTCCACGCTGAGTGCACCTTTCTGTCTCTCGATCATTTCCTTGCAAAGTATCAATCCCAAACCGGTGCCTTTTTCTTTTTCCGTGCCAAGTGTTGTATGCACGCTTTCTATTCTGAAAATCTTTTGCAGGGTTTCTTCACTCATTCCAATTCCGGAATCGGCAATGCTTATTTCATGAAAAATATTTATCGGTTTAGAAGAAATTGTGATTTGTCCTCCGCGAGGAGTGAACTTAATGGCATTTGAAAGCAGATTCTGAAAAACCAGGTTAAGCATCATGTTGTCTGCCAAAACATCTTCGTCCCGTCCAACATTATTGATGATCGATATCCCTTTATTTTGGGCATTAGCATTTACAAGACTTTCCGCGTATGTAACGGCTTCGTATAGACTGCGCCGCTCTATGTTGCATTCCATCCTGCCGTTTTGCAAACGCGACCAATCGAGAAGGTTTTTCGTTAAGCTATAAATATTTCCAACCATCGTATGAACACTGTTAATGTAGCTCTTAATTTCATCCAATTGAAGCGAATCAAAATCCTCAACCAGCATGTCCATATAACCAAGCAATCCGCTGAACGGACTTTTGAGATCGTGAGCGAGGATAGAAAAGAACTTATCTTTAGATGCATTCAGTTCTTTCAGCTCAGTTTCAGACTGCGCGAGCTGTGTGCTCAGAATATTTAATTCGGCGGAACGTTCTTCTAAAAGATCTTTGTTGAACTGCAGCTCTTCAAGTTTTTTGCTAATCTCGTCGTAATTTAAGTGAGCGATTATCTCGTGATTAATCACCAACAGAAACTTTTCATCGGATACTTTTCTTATAATTATCTCAGCAGGCAGTAGCGTTCCGTTTTTCTGTTTTAAGCAAATTAACTTCGGTTCTTTAGTAGCGAGCAGCTCGCTTGGGTTAAGTACTGCGTAGTTTTCTTGGTTCAGCAAAAAGTCGGCTATAGATTTTTCAAGCAATTCTTCCTTTGCCAGTTGTAATAAACCACAGCAGCTTTCATTGATTTCCTTAATTGCACCCGCGCTGTTGCAAATTATAAAACCTTCCCTGGTAAGATTAAAAAGCGTTTGAAAAACGTCTGCAAACATCAGTTCAGCTTGTCTTTCTTTCTCACGCTTACTTTTCCTTTCAGTTAAGAATGATTTCCAAATTTGAAAAATTCTGTTAATAAAAAAATTACCGATCATTTCTTTCACTGATTGGTAAGTGTTCGGTTAAAGTATCCATGATTCCTTTGTCATTTCTCCGTACTGGTTTTGAAGTTGTTATTCTAAATGCAACTTTCAAGATTAAACGGATTGCTGCCTTACCCCGATCGGCAATTCTCTGGTTACAAAAGATTACCGGTTGAGGATACTATTTTTTATGAATGAACACTGACTTTTGCGCAACTACATTATTGCAAGTAAAATGCCAGCCATCAATTGTATTGTCGAAGAATTCTCGCTTTTCTTTAATGAATTAATTCCACTAAATGAGGTTAGAAACAAAAGAATTTTAAGCTGCATGATTTAGATTTTAGGGACCTAATTTGTGCGCACTGGATCGTGCCCGATTATGACCTTGTGCCTAATATTAGCCACTCAATTAATTACAATTTTTTTCGATAATAATTGTAGGATAAGAACTTCTTGCAAAAAAGTGAGGAAGTAAGGCGGTGTTGGTTAGTATAATCACAAACGACGATCTGTGTGAACTCGAACTTGTTCATAAGAGGAAATTCGTGAACATGAGGAGACGTAGAACTTCAAGAAGAAATTCCTTCTCGGATTTTTTCATCTTTACGTTCGTAGCAAAAGGATTGTTGGTCTTACTTGGCATGTTACTGCATATAAAGAAATGAAATCATTCCTCGAATGTGACGTGATCAAGATCCAATCTGCCGAACTGTTGCCGCCACCTCAAGTATGGATTCCGCATGAATCGGTGGGACACACGAGAACTTTCCTTTCAAGTATAAACAAAAATCGTTGCCTGACGATAATAAAGTGACAATAATTCATATTGTTTGGAGAGAGTATGGGCATTGAACATAAAGAAAAAGTTGAGTCGTCGGAAATCCTTCAATTGGTAAGCTTCAAAATTGGGAACGAAGAATTTGGTGTGGATATTCTCAACGTTCAGGAAATAAACAAGATGACGCAAATTACCAAAGTTCCTAATGCCCCAGACTTTGTTGAAGGCGTTATAAATCTGCGCGGCAGAATTATTCCTGTTATCGACTTGCGTACCAGACTTAAACTCGAAAAGAAAGAACATGACAAAGACACGAGAATAATTGTGGTAGAGATAAGTAATAAAACGGTTGGATTTATTGTTGACGCGGTGAAAGAAGTGTTGAGAGTTCCGGTGAACATTACCGAAGCCCCTCCGGAAATTGTAACCGGTATCGATTCGGAATTTATTAAGTCTGTTGGCAAACTTGATGATCGCCTGCTGATATTGATGGATCTTAATAAGATTATCACAAATGTAGAAAAGCAGGAACTTGAACTCGTAAGCTGACAACCACGGATTCAAATGCTTCTTTCGATGTGGCTTTTTCAGCTAAAATCTTGTAAAGAAGGTGCGATAATAATTAAAAGAATTTATAGCTCATGGAGGAGATTATGATGAAACCAAGAATGGGATTTAGGGGAATTTATATTGCAGTATGCGCATTTGCGCTTTTATTTGCTACGGTAACAAATGTAAAAAGCGCTAATGTCGGTCCGGGGGAAGAAGAATATGCAGTTGCTGTAGAAAAACCGCCTACACCAGTTGGCGGAATGGAAGCAATCGTCAAAAAAATTGTCTATCCCGATATGGCTGTTAGAATGAGAGTAGAAGGGAAGGTATATGTTCTCATTTATTTGAATGAAAGTGGCGACGTTGACGATGTGAAAGTTATAAAAGGAATAGGCGGCGGCTGTGACGAAGAAGCTGCAAGAGCAATAAAGAAAACTAAATTTACACCGGGAATGAATAAAGGCGCTGCTGTGAAAACAAAACTTGCACTTGCGCTGACATTTAAACTTGCTAACTAAAAATACAGTTGCTGATTGTATGAACTAGGTTGGCATCGTGCAAATTCAAAATAATGATTTTACTCAACTCATTGATGCGGGTGTTATATGTTTAAAATAAAATTCAAGGACATTAAACTCGTCAGAAAAATTCAGGTTTCGATTCTTGTGATTGCTGGTGTATCTACAATTATTGCTGCAATTGCTCTCGTCCAAATGTTCCAGGTTGAAAAACAAAAAACCGAACTGAATGATGTTTATTTCAAACCGAAACAAGAAATCTACAAGCTGTATTATCATTTTAGAAGTATTCAGTACGCATGTATGAAATTCGCGATTTCCGGCTTTGAATCCTCGTCACAGGAAAACATAAAATTCATTCAATCTAAGAAGAACGATATAGACAGCACGTTTAAATATCTGGCAAAGCTGAAATTTAATGATGAGGTTGACCGTAGCATCGAATCGACACAAAAAGTTTGGGTGGAATACAAGAACGTCGTTGTTGATGCAATCATCAGCGCCGGCTTGATGAATGATAAAGATATGGCAACTGTAATTTCAACTACGTCCGGAGAAGAAATTGCAACCAAGGTTCACACAAAATTTAATGATGTTGAAAAATTCTTAGATGGTTTTGGCGCCAGTATCAATTCAAAAATTGAAGATGATTTATCGCGCTCAAGGATGATTATTTTACTCGGAATGATTGTTGGATCAATTGTATGTGCGTTCTCGATATTCAAGATAGCACCGGGTATTACAAGTCCGGTAAATAAATTTAAGCAGGTTGTCAATTCGTTCGCGCTGGGAAATTATGATGTTGATCTGGCAGCTGAGTCAAAAGACGAATTCGGCGAGATGACTGAAATGCTTATTCAACTTCGAAATGCTCAACAAGAAAAAATCCGTGCTGCAGGCAACATAGCTAACGGAATTTTTGAAAAGGTCAACGCTGCATCCGAACATGATGAGCTCGCAAATACATTCAATAAAGAAATCGAAACGCTTGCAATGTTAACCAACGAAGTGAATTCACTCACACAAGCAACAAGCGGCGGAGATTTAACGGTTCGTGGTAAAGTCAATAATTTCAGCGGCGGATTTAGGACTCTACTTGACGGCATCAACAAAACGCTGGATTCCGTAATCCTTCCAATCAAAGAAGGCGCGGATACATTGGCTGTTATGGCGACCGGTGATTTGACCAGGCGCGTAAAAGGTGATTATAAAGGCGATCTCAAACTGATCAGCGACAGCATAAATAAAGTTGCCGATTCGTTGACGGAAGCATTGAGCGAAGTCGGCGAAGCAGTTTCATCAACCGCTAGTGCTGCAAATCAAATATCTTCTAGCTCGGAAGAAATGGCTGCCGGTTCACAAGAACAAGCTTCTCAAACTGCAGAAATAGCCAGTTCCGTTGAAGAGATGACAAAAACAATTATGGATAATACAAAAAACGCTTCTTACGCCGCAGAGACTGCAAAACATGCGGGCAGTAAAGCGCAACGAGGCGGTGAAGTTGTTAATCAAACTATTGAAGGAATGAATAGAATAAGTATAGTTGTTGAAAAATCCGCTGAAACCGTTTTCACTTTAGGAAAGAATAGCGATAAGATCGGAGAAATAATTCAAGTAATTGATGACATTGCAGATCAAACAAATCTCTTGGCATTGAATGCTGCAATAGAAGCGGCGCGTGCGGGAGAGCAGGGAAGAGGTTTTGCAGTTGTTGCCGATGAGGTTCGTAAACTTGCCGAAAGAACTACCAAGGCAACAAAGGAAATTGCCGACATGATAAAACAAATTCAGAAAGACACACATGACGCCGTTCTTTCAATAAAGGAAGGGACCGAAGAAGTAAACAAAGGCAAGCGTTTAGCCAACGAAGCGGGAACGGTACTAAATGAAATTATTGAAGTGGCGCAAAAAGTTAGCGATACTTCTGTTCAGGTTGCTGCTGCAAGTGAAGAACAATCCGCCTCATCGGAGCTTATCAGCAAAAACATTGAAAGTATAAATAACGTTACGAGAGAAACTACTGCAGGCATTCATCAAATTGCACGTGCATCAGAAGACCTTAGCCGGCTAACTGTAAAACTGCAGGAGATGGTGTCTAAGTTCAAACTGGCGAACGAACACCGTAAGTTTAGTTATGAAAAAGGTAACGGACACGCAAAAGCCCTCGCTGGCTAAAAATTATACGAAATTAAATGCCGCTTTTCTTAAAAAAAGCGGCAATAAAAATGTGACTCATCTTAAACTGACGCAAAATTTTTTTAAGCGTTCAATTTTCAATAATTTACTCCCGCAGTTTTTTTATTCGCGTGTTGCCTATTCAAAAAAGAATTGTTAGCTTTTTATACATTTTTTTGGAGTAAGCTCCATTCGGCTAATGGAAAATTTTGTACAGACCAACAAGTTAATTCTTCTAGGGAAACTAACTGCAAGTCTGGTTCATGAAATTCGAAATCCGCTCTCGGCTATAAAATTGAATCTGGATTACATGAGCATGGCACAGGATGATCTCCCCGAGGATATTAGGGAAATAGTCGGCGAATCGTTGGATGCGTTTGAGCAGGTTAATTTTTTGATTGAAGATATTCTGGATTTTACGCGCCGGCCTACCACAAAATTGCATCAGGTTAATCTGGATAGCATTACTGATCGTTGCTTGAAAATTATTTCAGTCAGTGCGAGATTGAAAGGTCTAACCATTGAAAAAGAAATTGAAACAGATCTTCCGCTGCTGAATGTAAATAAGAACAAGCTGATGCAAATTTTTCTTAATCTCTTGAACAATGCGGTGGAAGCTTCGAGTGAAAAAGGCAAGGTTATCATTAGAGCTTACTCAAGAAATGACCAAGATTGTAAAAATGCTATTTGGGAAGTACAAGACTTCGGCAGCGGTATAAAAGACGAGGACAAAGAAAAAATCTTGGGCGACTATTATACTACAAAAACCCAAGGGCACGGAATCGGTTTAAGCGTTTGTAAAATGTTGACTGATGAGCTTAAATCTGAACTAACATTTAGCTCGCTGGTTGGGCAAGGTTCCACATTTACAGTTAGATTCAAAGAAAACTGTATTATAACTCAAGGATAGGTTTTAATGTCATCTAAAATTTTAGTAGTTGACGACGACGATCTGGTAGCTGGCTCCCTCAAGAAAGTTTTAAGCAAACTTGATTATACTGTAGAAATTTGTCTGCATGCGTCTGAAATAGAAGAAATGGTTTCCGATTTTCAACCCGATGTAATTCTGCTGGATATTTATTTAACAACACACAACGGCATCGATGTATTAAGAGGACTCAAGAAAAAATACGCTTCTATTCCGGTTATAATGATCACAGGTTATGCTGATGTTAAAATTGCAGTTACCGCAATAAAATCCGGCGCTTTCGATTTTCTTCTCAAACCAATCGATCTGGATCAGCTCAGGGCGGTTTTGGATAAAGCTCTTGAAAACATAAGATTAAAATCCGAAGTCAATAAACTCCAAACGCTTCTTGAAGACAATGAACTTACGCGAGAGTATTTCGGAAAGAGCTCGAAGATACAGCGCATTGCAGCCGCAGTTGAAAAACTTTCCAAAAGCGGCGATACGACTATACTATTAGAAGGTGAAAGCGGAACCGGTAAAGAAGTTTTCGCAAGATTCATACATCAGAAAAGTCCACGGAAGAATGCGCCGTTTATAACAATAAACTGTGCGACCATACCGAAAGACTTGGCGGAAAGCGAATTGTTCGGGCATGAAAGAGGTGCGTTCACGGGCGCATCCACAAAAACTAAACTCGGTAAATTTGAACTTGCTGATGGCGGAACAATTTTGTTGGATGAGATAGGTGAACTGACTCTTGATCTGCAAGTTAAGTTGTTGAGAGTTCTTCAGGAAAAACGGTTTTATCGTCTTGGAGGCGAAAAAGAAGTTTCTGTAAATGTTAGAGTCCTTGCAGCGACAAACAGAAATCTGGAAGAGGAAGTTGCACGAGGTTCGTTCCGTGAAGATTTATACTACAGGTTAAACGTCGCAAAATTCACTATCCCTCCGCTTCGTGAAAGAAAAGAAGATATTGTTTTCATAGCATATTCTTTCTTAAACGAGTTCTCGCAAAAATTCGGAAAAAATATCCACGGGATCGACCCATCCGGTATGGAATTGCTAAAGTCGTATTACTGGAAAGGAAACATCCGTGAACTCAGAAATGTTATGGAAAGAGTAGTTCTGCTTACAGAAGAAGAAGAATTGACAGAGAACCATTTTGCTTTCCTGATTGATAAGAAGAATATCGTGGAGACTGAAGACGATAAATTTATTCTTCAAGTTCCGCCAAAGGGAGTGAAAATAGACTTGGTGCTCAAAACTCTTATACTAAAAACGCTTGCCATTACTAAGGGAAATCAAGTTAAAGCCGCCAAAGTGCTTGGCCTGTCGCGTTCCAAACTCAGATACAGAATGGAACAACTCGGCATCGAAGTAACAAAAAATGTGAATTAGACGATCCGAAAAATTATTCAGAACCTTTCACCTTAGACAATTCTCTCTTTGGGGCTAATCATTTTTACAATTTCTTCGATAATAAAATCAAGATTCCATCCGGATAACCGGAGAGGGAACCGTTCGTTTTATGAAATGAATGCGTTGAAAGATTTTTATTTAGAGAATGATTAACCGTTGACACTTGGCTAATATTATTCATGTTGAACACGAAAAAGATTTAAACATTTAAAAAATACGTTTGTCGTAACGGCACATTATTTGTCCATTTGTTTTTGAATAAAACTTTGCGAGAAGTGATATGACAAAAAAAGTTGAGAAGGAACAATTGAAAATTAATTTGGAGTCTCTTGTCAACGACACAGCAGAGAAAAAAATTGAATTGCTGAATTCCTTGGCATCCGAAGACCTCGCCGATATTTACATCAAGTATATCGTGAGATTAATTGCGGATGAAGATAAAGGGGTTCGGAACGCGACTTCAATGCTGATTTTGTCAAATCGAAATCCCCGGTTTCCCTATTTTCTTTTGCCTTATATCAAGTCGGAAGTGATTTCCGTTCGCAACCTTGCCGGCGAAATACTTATAAAACTCGGTTCGCTTTCCGTCGATCCAATTATTCAGTTTGACTGCAACAACAATGTTGATTACTTAAAATTCTTAATTGACATTTTAGGATTAATAGGCGACCAGCGCGCGGCGCTTTACGTGATGGGGGTCTTAAGCAGCACAGATAATGAAAACGTAATCTTAGCTTGTATTGAAGCGCTTGGAAACATGTGCTACCGTGAATCTGTAGATGTTCTGATGTTATTCTATGACCGGAACGAGTTGTTCAAACCGACAGTTGTTGAAGCGCTTGGTAAAATGGGTTCGAGAGAAGCGCTGGGCTTTTTGATTTCAAGATTTACCGAAGAAGATGAACTCACTAAATATTCTATTCTTGAAAGTCTGGGCAAGATAGGCGATATGGAAACGTACTTCTTCTTGATTGAACAAACCAACGACATCGGCGGAACACTAACCTTACCATTGATAACAAGCATCTCAACCTTACGCGAAAAATACAATCTTGATATTCCTTTTGACAATCGGATGAAAAAACTGCTGCTGTATGCACTGAATGAAGGGACACTTGAAAACAAAAAAAGCACTTTCTCGTTGATCGATTCGTTTGACGACAAAGATATTTTATATGCCTCCTTGTGTTTGTTGGGTCAGGATTACGAATTGGACGATATGATCAAATCAAAAATTCTTTACAACACCGACTACATATTCAGCGAAATAACACGCATCATTAGCGATAAACCTCAAAACCTTAGACACGTACTGAATCTTTTTCTTGAGGTTATACGGTATGCGGAAGAATCTCAAACGGAAATTAAAATTACGGAACTGGGGCTGAAGAATATAATCTACTCGGCAAGCAGTCTTCTCAGTCATCACGATGAGGAAATAAGAAAACTTTCCATGGAAATTCTTTTCAAGCTTGACGCCGAGAGCGCGTTGTTGTTCATTGATTCGATGCTGAATGACGAAAACCCGTGGAACCGCATGGGACTTCTTGAAATTCTTGAAAGGATGCCGGCGCATCAATCGGAATCTGCAATTCAAAAGCTAACGGAGGATCCGGATGAAATGGTTCGCGAACGCGCGCAATTTGCATCGGCTTCAATCCTAAACAATGAGACGGAAAAACCAAACTGATAAATATGAACCCAACACTTAACGTCAATACTGCGGGGTACATTCAAAACTTTGGAGCAAATGCTGCACGGCAGATTTACATGTCCAGCTCGGTTTTTGAAAGCATACGCAATTACATTTATGAAAATTGCGGAATCTATTTTCAAGACAATAAAAAATATTTTCTTGAAAGCCGGCTGCAAAGACGAATGAACTTTCTGGGTCTAAAAAGTTATGAAGAATATTTTGACCTTCTCAGATTTGGCACAAACGGCAGCAGTGAAAAGAAATTCTTTTACGAGGCAATTACAATCAATGAGACTTTCTTTTTCCGCAATCAGCCGCAACTGGATGCGCTTGCTTCTCAGATTCTGCCGGAATTAATCAACGTAAAGCTGGCGCAAGGCAAAAACAAAATCAGAATTTGGAGCGCTGCAAGTTCATCCGGCGAAGAAGCATACTCTATTACGATGATATTCCAGGATTTAATCAAACCGCGCTACCCCAATGCAGAACTGGAAATAATAGGTACCGATATTAATTCTGCGGTGATTGATACCGCTGCGAACGGCATATACAGAGATTATTCCATACGCAATACACCGCCGTACTATCTTAAAAAATATTTCAAAACTAATTCACCCGGTACATACGAAGTTATTCCCGATATCAAAAAAAATGTTTCATTCAAGCTGTTGAATCTGTACGACGATAATGCGATGAAGTTAATGTTCAACTTCGATGTGATTTTCTGCGCCAACGTTTTGATTTATTTCGATCAGGCTTCCAAGATCAAAGTGGTCTCGAGCCTTTATAACTCGCTGAACAAAGGCGGATCTCTATTTATCGGGTATTCCGAAACTATGCACGGAATATCAAAAGCATTCAAACTGATTAGTTACCCAAATACAGTTGGTTACAGGAAGGAGTAGATTGAAATGAAAAAGGTAATACTTATTGCTGACGATTCACCCACTATCCGGAAGTTTGTGTCGGTGGCTCTTTCAGTAAAAGGTTACGAAATTATTTCTTGTTCGGACGGAATGGAAGCAATTGAAAAGTTGCCCACTCAAAAAATCGATCTAATAATTACCGATCTAAACATGCCGAACATAGACGGCTTTGAGCTTATTTCTTCCATTAGAAACAATTCCGCTTACAGGGAATTACCTATCATAGTTCTTTCCTCTCTTGGTGCAACTGAAGATCTTCAAAAAGGTTTGGAATGTGGTGCAAACTCTTATTTGATAAAACCGTTTGATCCCAAACGGGTAGTGTATGAAGTTTCAAAATACTTAAACTAGAGGTCGTTCGATGGCAATAAAATTCTTGATAGTAGATGATTCGGTAACAATGCGCAGAATCGTGATCAATTCGCTTAAACAAATTGGTCACAATGATTTTTGCGAAGCGGCTGACGGAAGAGAAGCCATTACGAAATTGGTAAGCGATCCGTCAATAAACTTTCTAATCACAGATTGGAACATGCCCGAAGTCTCCGGTTTGGATCTTGTGAAAAGTATCCGTTCGGATTCGAAGCTCTCTTCACTGCCGATTCTAATGGTAACCACGCGCGGCATGAAAGAGGATATCATTGAAGCGCTGCAAGCCAAAGTGAATAATTATATAGTGAAACCATTCACACCGCAAGTACTAAGAGAAAAAATAGAACAAATTGTTTCTACCACACCAGCCTAAAGGGGGAGAAATGGAAATGCAATCAAATATGGAACAGATATTTAAAAAACTAGGCGATCTAAAAGATTTTTTCACATACGGTCAGAAGCTGGCACCGATTCTTCAGAAGATC
>JAJYMU010000010.1 GCA_021786655.1 Bacteroidota bacterium | reverse complement strand
GGCAAGCGGAGATGCACTGAGGTTCATCATAAAATCCTACGCACTCTGTACATTTATCGGGAACGATGTACGTATGTTCCTCATTGAGCGCAGCATATTCTTGACCTCCTAGAACATACGCAACACCGGGGTTGTAAATTGCAGTATTTGGACATTCGGCATCGCACGCGTTGCAAGAGATGCACTCATCAGTAATCATAACAGCCATTAGTATTTCCTCCAGATGAAAAATAATTTGTGAAAAATGCACACCAAAAATAATCATTTAGAATGAATCCAAAATCACCGAAGGAATAAATATTTTTAGATTAGGACGGAGAGTCCAAATTAAGCCGGTTTCTAGATGTTGCATTAAACAACAGGGAATTTTTATCAAACAAAACAGTACATGAACTTAAAAAGCCTATGAAATTTAGTTTTGAATTCATGTTGACTTTTGTTTACGGGACAATGATTTTGGAACCGGAATCAAATCATTATCATCATAACCGGTACGTGCGCATGAAAATAAAAACTACTCTTATCACTGTTCTTCTTATCCCGCTGCTTTGCAGCCCGTTGAGAGCCCAGATAATATTTAAGCAGCCGCTCAGTCAAAGAGTTTGTAACTACGATATTTCCGTAAAGCTGGATCCTGAAAAGAAAATCTTGGACGGCAAAGAAATTCTGAAATGGAAAAATCCTTCTAAGGATAACGTTAAAGAATTACAATTTCATCTTTACCTTAACGCATTCAAGAATACAAATTCGACCTTCATGAAAGAATCTGGCGGAGAACATCGCGGCTTTGGCTTTAATGAAACAAAGAAAGAATCATGGGGTTATGTTGATGTGCTCTCAATGAAACGAATCGGCGGAGAAGATCTGACGACGAAAATAAAATTTATTCAGCCGGATGATAGCAACAAGGATGATCAAACGGTTATCAGCGTTTTGCTCGATAAACCGGTTAGTCCAAACGAAGAAATTGTGCTCGAAATTATTTTTAAATCCAAATTGCCGAGAGTTTTTGCCCGCACAGGTTTTGCCGGTGATTATTTTTTAGCCGGGCAGTGGTATCCCAAGATTGGCGTTTATGAATATCCGGGAATACGTTACGCTGAAAAAGGCCAGTGGAACTGTCATCAGTTTCATGCAAACTCTGAGTTTTACGCCGACTTTGCTGCGTATGATGTTAACATAACATTGCCGTCAAATTTTATTGTTGGAGCAACCGGTGTACTCCAATCCAAAATTAATAACAAGGATGGAACCTCTACACATCATTACCGCGCGGAAGACGTTATAGATTTTGCATGGACGGCTTCTCCTTACTACAAAGTTGTTAATGACCAATGGCACGATGTTAAAATAAAATTAATGGTTCAGCCGGAACATTTTGACCAAACTGAACGATACATCGGTTCTTTGAAAGCAGCATTGGAATACTTCGATAAAAATTTGGGTAAGTATCCTTACACAACAATCACAGTTGTCGATCCGCCGTTGAATGCTATCGGTTCAGGCGGAATGGAGTACCCAACATTTATAACAGGCGGCACAATTTGGAATTTACAGGAAGGATTAAAATTACCCGAGCGGGTTACTGTTCACGAGTTTGGTCACAATTATTTTATGGCGCTGCTGGCAACAAATGAATTTGAAGAAGCTTTTCTTGATGAAGGATTTAACCAATATTACGAAACGCGGATAATGGATAAGTATTACGGCGAGAAAACTTCTTTCATCAATTGCTTCGGCTTTCATGCCGGCGATTTCGAGTTTTCACGACAGGGTTACGTTGGAATGCGCAATCCGAAGCTTGCGGAGATTTATCGCAAGTCGTGGGATTATACTGTCGGCGGTTACGGTTCATTTACGTATTTCAAAACGGCCGTTATGTTGAAAACTCTTGAGGGATTGGTTGGCTTGCCTACAATGGACGAGATAATGAAAACATATTTCGAACGGTGGAAATTCAAACATCCGTGTGTAAAGGATTTTATCGCGATAGTAAACGAGGTTGTGAACAAAAACCTCGGCAGAAAATTCGGCGATAACATGAATTGGTTTTTCGATGAAACGCTTTACGGCAGCGATGTGTGCGACTATAAACTTGCCTCAATCGCCAATATAGAAAAAGGAAGAGCGAAAGGACTTTACGATAGTTCAGGAGTGAAAAAAATCTATCCGGATAAGAAAAATGATAAGCCGAATTACGAATCGCATGTAGTTGTCCATCGCTTGGGCGAGGTGAAATTACCGGTGGAAGTTCTCGTTCATTTCGATAACGGCAAGGAAGTACTTGAAAATTGGGACGGGCAGGCGCGAACGGTGGAATATAAATATGATGGAAAATCAAAAGTCGTTTGGGCAAAAGTCGATCCGAGTTACAAAATTCCGCTGGATGTAAATTTGATCAACAATACATTAACCACGGAACCGGAGAACGGAGTGTTTGATAAATACGCCACCCAAATTTTGTTCTGGGTTCAAAATGTAATGTTAAGTTTATCATCACTCTTTTAATTGAACGAGGCAATCAATGAATATTTTTAAATCATATTTGGAGGGCTTCAAGAAAACCTCCGTCATTACAAGAGTAGTAACAATTGTTTACGGAGTAACCTTGCTGCTCGGATTAATTCTTGCGTTCACATTTAATTCGATGATGACAAAAAATTTAGGCGGTAGATTCGCACTGTATGATCTGTTACACGATTTCAATTTTACGATTTATTATGACTTTATGAATCATTACGGCGATATGGTTAAACCGTTGTTGTCAGCCATGGTATGGTTCGGTTTTTTTTACTTTTTCTTCACTGTATTTTTTTCTGGCGGGATTCTAAAACTTTTTGAAGGTTCGTCCATTAGAAGCAAATCACAAGCATTCTTTGCCGGGAGCGCAAAATTCTTTTTCCGCTTTTTGCGTCTCGGAATTTACATTTTAATTTTTCAAGTGATCGTGTTTGCAATAATAGCTGTGGGTTTTTCTTCAATCTTTAACCGCTCATTACCTGTTTCCACGGAGCCGAAATTATTCACCATTCTTGTTGTTTGGGCAGCCGCTCACGTTATTTTTTTCATTTTCATCTCTATTGTCTCAGACTACGCGAAGATTCTTTTGGTGAAAGAAGATTCAAAAAAAGTTTGGCGTGCAATATGGAGCGCGTTCAAGTTCACAGTGAAAAAATTGTATCTAACTTTTCCACTCTATATAATTTTGTTAATTGTCCCCGTGTTGTTATTCGGAGGTTATTTTTTTATAGAAGGATTCGTCGGCATGACGAACACCCCTGGAATTCTGATAATGTTTTTTGTGCAGCAGATTTTTATCTGGACAAGGTTGTTTACAAAAGTTTGGATCTTAGGCAGCGAACATGATTTATTTTTCTCTTATCTTGTTATCAGAAGCAAGCCGATTATCACGCAAGAAATTTTGCTGGATGAATCGCTTTGAAGTAACTATTTGTACAGTCCTAATTTTCCGGTGTCTTCCGGAGGGTGTGATACGGACAATTGCCGTTAAAACTTATTCTTTCTAAGTTGCCGTCAAAATTTCGGGAAGAAAAAAATTATTTCAATTTAATTCGGGGTAAGAATGAAGATTAAAACAAAACTCGGATTTATTTCGTTAGCACTTGTAACGTCGGGATTAATTGTGTTTGTTACTTCGTGTAACTTAACTACGGAGCCGACCGCGCCTAATTGGGACGTCTCGTTAAACGTACCAATTGCAAAGAAGAATTATACTTTGTTCGATATCTTAGAAAAGAAATCGAGTTCGATCAGCCATTACACTACCGGTACTAATAATAATCTGCTTTATTATTCTCAGACGCAGTCGATCGATAATATTGGTCTTAGCGACAAGCTAAATATCGAACCCTTCTCAAAATCGACTTCCGAAACTATCGGAACAATTAACATCAGCACCGATACTGTTATGACGGATGTTAATCCTCAAATGATCAATCCGTTGTTAGTTCCCGGCACTCAAATTATAGTTCCGCCGATAAGCAATGCGCCTGTTACTGTAAATTTTAGCGTTGCAAGCGAATTTCAGTCATTAACTATTCAATCCGGCGCGCTTGATCTCAATATTACAAATCATTTTTCGTCACCTGTCGCGATGACCATAAGCAATATTTTTATTAAGAATGCCGGAACGGGCGAGATAATTGCACAGCATGCTAATCCGGTTGTAATCCCGCCGCAAGGTACTTCGGGAGTTCAATCAATTCCAATTACGCCGGGAGTTTTAGTTAAGAACCAACTTAGTCTCGAATGCAGCATTTCTTCTGGCGGAAGCGGCGGCCAAGTTGTAACAATTCCAAATAAAGCGTTAACGATTCAAACCATACTTCATGATGTACAGGTTACGTCAGCAACCGCAAAGATTCCCCAGCAAGCTCCGATTCTGGTAAACGGGGTTGTTACCATTGATGAAAATTCGGCTCAGCCAAACAAATTTCAAAATGTGAAACTGAACGGCGGCCTGCTTAACATCAGCATCGCGAATAATCTTGATCTCGATGCAACGGCAACTTTCACAATCGACAATTTGAAAACGCCGCAAGGAAATACATTCACAAGCACGAGTACGGTTCCGAGAAAACAAACTGTAAACCTATTTAATAACCTTTCACTTAAAGATTATTCCATTGTCAGCTTAAACGGAACGCCGACAAATCAAGTCGGCTATCATGTTAATTTTCAAGTCTTTGCTACGTCGGATAACAGAACGGTAAAAAGCGGCGACGGAGTTACCGGAACAATAAGTTTGAATTCTCTTTCCGTCAAAGAATTTGTCGGTCAACTTAAACCGACAGTTGTAAACAATACTAGAAGTAGCGTCTCGCTTAACGTTAAGGACATTCAGAATAAATTAAAGTTCCAGCAAATTAATCTGAAAAATCCTATCGTAGAATTACACGTAAAGCCAACAGCAAATATTGAGTTCAGCATCAACGGAACAATTCAAGCGCGCAACGCAATCGGTCAGCGAAGCATCATGACTCTAAGTTCGCGCACTCTCAGTTCCACGTTAATCACTCCATCGGATACGGTCATCACGCTTAATCCCGATAGTGTAAGCAACTTCTTCGGCAAGTTCAGTCAATTCCCGGATTCACTTATTGTGTATGCCGGAGGAACTGCAAATCCTAATTACAAAACTGTTGATGTGAAAAACACCGATCAATTTTCCGGGAAGAGTAAACTAGAACTGCCGCTGGAAATTGGAATTAGCGGCGCGGAGTTTTCAGATTCCGTGAAGGTTGATCTTTCTCAAGACAGCCGAGACAGAGTGCGTGATGTGAACTCACTTGGCGCAACATTGAAAATCTCAAACGGAATAGCGGCGGCTTTAAGCTTTACGGGAAAATTGTACGATCAGTACAATCATTTCTTGATGTATTTTCCGCCTCAATCGCAAAACCAAGATACCGTTATAAGCGTGAGTGGTGCGGTAACGGATAACAACGGAAACGTGACTTCGAAAACGGATCAGACAATTACGGTTAATACAACGAAATCCGATGCCGATAAACTTTCCCGCGCAACTTATATGAGAGTGAAATTGAAGTTTAATACTTCACGTACCGGAAATCAGCCGGTTCGTTTTAAAACGGATGATACAATTGGCATCACGGCATCAGGCTCAACGAATTATCACATCACACCGCAAGGAGGGAAATAATATGAAGACGCTAAAAATTTCTCTCGTTGCTTTGTTATTTGTTTTCTGCGGAAAAGTTTTTTCGCAAGGCGGATCAATCGGCGCTTCCGATGCGCGTTCAATGGGAATGGCTAAGACTTATACGGCATCATCATTCGGTCTATATTCACTAGGGATCAACCCGGCAAATTTGTATAGAGACTCAACAAAAAAAGTTGAACTTATTATCCCGCTCCCGCTTCCGAATATTACAGCGAATGTCGGAACAAATTTTATGACCATTGACGAATACAATTATTTCTTCGGGTACAGTACAACAGATTCAACCGGTAAGAAAATCGGCAGATACTTAAATACTGCTGATAAACAAAGGCTGAAAGATCTTTTTGCTGACGGCGGCACCTTCACCTCGGATCTCGAAGTAAGACTTTTTGCCGTTTCGGTTAAACCGAACGACAAATTTGGAACGATTGCATTTTCTATCAGCGATGTAATTTCCTCAAACGTAACATTTCCCAAAGGAATTATTGATTTGGGAATTGACGGCAACCTTCCGAATAAAGTTTTCAACTTCAACGACACAGCTCTGAAATCCTGGTGGCTCAGAAAATATTCGCTTTCATACGCGCGAGGTCTGGACATCTTTCCGTTCTTCAAAAGTTTTTCGTTTGGTGTCTCGTTCAATATAATTTCCGGTTACGCATACGCGGGACTTGATCACGTAAACACGCAACTCACCACCGGCGACGGAAATGTTATAACCGGCAAAGGAGATTTTCTTGCCTACTCGGCGTTCTCTCCGGATTTTCACGTGAAGTATGATTTCGATTCAACCTCGACAAAGCAAGACGCAAGCGTTTCTATGTTTCCCACTCCTGCAGGCGGCGGCTTCGGTTTTGATTTTGGTTTTAATGCGAAAATCAGCGAGTCAACTTCAATCGCTTTTGCCGTTACTGATATCGGCAGTGTAACATGGGATAAAAATGCCGCGCAGTATTCGTCAAACAAAGCAATCTATCTTGACGATCTTTCAAACAAAGATCAGATTGATTCTCTCAAGAATGCTTTGACGGGAAAGAACGGCGGGAAATATATAAGCAGTTTTTCCACGCCGCTTGCAACCGCGCTTCGTCTCGGAATTGCAATTCAACTTGATAAAATGTTGGATGGAAATTTCCCCGGCAAAATGCTTTTGGCTTTTGATTACAACCAAGGATTCAACGATCAGCCGCGCAACTCTAAGAACCCGCGCTTCTCTTTGGGCGCTGATTGGATGCTTGGTGTGATTGCTCTTAGAACCGGTTTTTCATTCGGCGGCTTCGATAAGTTTAATTGGGGAATGGGAATCGGTTTTGATTTCAAGATTCTCGAATTGAATTTCGGTACGCCCGATATGCAGTATGTCTTCGCTTCGAACTCGGCAAAGAGAATTACTTTTGCGTTTGATTCGAGATGGAAATTTTGATTGGTGATCGGTCACGGGTTATTAGTAAGTTGTGATTGTGGTAAAAATTTTAATTGATATGTGAGAAATAACTTGTTAAGTTGTTTTAGGAATCCATTATCCTTTAGGGGGCCACATGTCGATCAATACATTAATTGCAGAAGAAGATAATTTAATTATTCCCACAGTAGGGAACTGGGCCGAAACCAAGTACGATTTGATATTCAATTACAATTCTCTTTTCTCTACAGGAATGAAAAAGCTTTGGCGGAAGCGAGTTTATATAGATTTGTATTCTGGATCAGGCAAAGCAAAAATTAGAAATACTGATAAAATAGTTTATACCTCTCCGCTGCTTGCAATGAAAGTAAAAGATCCATTTGATAAATATATTTTTTGTGATATTGATGAAAAAAATATTGAGTCATTAAGAGCTAGAATTAAAAAAGAGCATAGCAAAGCTGATGTTGTCTACGTAGTTGGTGACTGTAATGAACATATTGATAAGATTATTCAGGAAATTCCACCATATTCAAAAGAAAATACCGTTCTGAGTTTTTGTTTTATTGACCCTTACTCGTTGAAATTAAGTTTTGATACGCTGAAAAGACTTAGTGACTTTCGGATGGATTTTCTAATATTACTGGCACTTTGCATGGATGGAAAAAGAAATATTAACTTATACATTGATGAAAACCATGACAGAATAGATAAGTTTCTTGGTCTAAGCGATTGGCGCAAAAAATGGGAGGAGGCGGAGAAAAAAAGAACAAATTTAGTTAAGTTTCTTGCAGATGAGTTTACGAAACAAATGGTTAGTCTAGGCTATAAACCTGAAGCAATCGATAATTTTATACCTATACGCTCAGATGAAAAGAATTTGCCCCTTTATTATTTGGCGTTCTTTTCAAAGCACGAACGGGGTTATGACTTTTGGAAAAAAGTTAAAAACCTTAGCACAGAACCAGAACTAGGACTTTGAATGGCACTCAAATCATCAATAGAGTGGACTGAATCAACATGGAATCCGGTAACCGGATGTAATAAAATTAGTCCGGGCTGCAAGTTTTGTTATGCGGAGCGAATGGCTCGCAGACTCAAAGCCATGGGTTCTGAAAATTATAAAGATGGTTTTAAGTTAACTGTTCATGAAAATGCATTATATCTCCCACTCACATGGAAAAAACCGCAGACAATTTTTGTTAACTCAATGAGCGATCTTTTTCATAAAGACATTCCAGTAAATTTCTTGATGAAAACTTTCGAAGTTATGAATCAAGCTAACTGGCATCGCTTCCAGATTCTAACAAAACGTTCCGACATTTTATTAAAACTGAATCCAATAATTAAGTGGAGTGAGAATATTTGGATGGGCGTAAGTGTTGAGAATCAAGACTATACTTATAGGATTGATCATTTGCGGCAAACGAACGCACATGTGAAATTCTTGTCCATCGAACCATTGATTGGACGAATTGAAAATCTTGATCTTACAAATATTAACTGGGTAATTGTTGGCGGAGAATCCGGTCCTGGTGCGCGACTGATGGAAGAAAAATGGGTATTAAGGATTAGAGATATTTGCACGGAAGCAAAAGTCCCGTTCTTCTTCAAACAATGGGGCGGAGTCAATAAAAAGAAAAATGGTCGTATGTTGAAAGGAAAGACTTGGAGCCAAATGCCCAAGTTGAAAAAAGCAGCTTAATGTTTTCTAATCACCAATAACAAATGACCAGTCCCCAATCACTTTTGAATTCCCTGCTCAAGCTCTAACAATCGCTGCTTACGCCACAGCCCGCCGCCGTAGCCGCCGAGATTTCCGTTCTTGTTAACAACACGGTGACAAGGAATAACAATTGCAATTCTGTTTAATCCGTTCGCATGCCCAACCGCGCGCTGACCTTTTGGAACGCCGACATTCTTTGCCATCTCTTCGTAAGATTTTGTTTCCCCGTATTCAATCTTCAACAGTTCATTCCAAACTTTTTGTTGAAACTGACTTCCGGGAAAAACGATCGGAATAGTAAATTGTTTTAGTGTACCATTAAAATATTTTTTCAATTCATCGCGAAGACGTTTAATGTGTTCATTTTCGCCGGGAACAATCGGCGACTTGAAAAGTTTTCTCAGCGTTGCAAACTGCGCATCCAGCATTCTTCTATCGGAAAATTCCAGCAGGCAAATTCCTTTTTCAGTTGCCGCGGCAACTAAAGGACCCATTGGACTTTCTATCCAAGCACTTACAATGCAATCGGAAGCTTTACTTTTGCCCGGCGGCTTGCCGAATGTTTTGACAAACGCATCACGAAAACCGCTATGCGACTCATAACCGTGTCCAAGCGCAACATCATCAAGGTCTTTTCCATTACGGATTTGTTCGAAAGAAATTCCAAGACGCCTTCCCCGGCAGTATGCTTGGAAAGTCATATTATAATTTTTCAGAAAATATCTTCGTGCACGCGCCGGGTCAATTTTAAGCGAGCGGAGAAATGAATCGTTATATCTTGCCGTTGGATTTTCTTCAATCAAGCCAAGCAATTTTGAAACCCATTCCGGCGGAGTTCCATGCGCTTCAAGCGGGAGGCATCGTTTGCATGGACGATAACCGGCAAAGACCGCTTCACGCGCAGATGAATAGTATTCAACATTTTTTGTTAACGGTTTTCTAGCAGAACATGACGGACGGCAAAAAACACCGGTACTTTTAACGGCGAGATAAAAAATTCCATCATAGGAACCGTCGCTTTGTTTGTATGCGCGTTCCATTTCTTTAACTGACGGAAGATTTCTCTGATCAATTTGTGTGTTCACTGTGAAGCCTTTCAAATTTTCGATTGTGAATTATACTTCACAAACAAAAACTCTTCCACCGAAAATTGAACATGGATATTTTTTATAGCTGTCAGCAGTCGGCAATCAGTCCGCTTCGCTCTCTCGCCTCGTCTCCGATGAGTCGGAGCGGGCGCGAAAGCGAGGCGAGCTTTCAGCAAAAAGATTTATTCTTATTTCTGTTTTCTTAATTCTTATTTAGAGATCCTTCGCTGCGCTCTGGATGATGCTTGTGCATCACTTAACATACTTCGAAATAAACTCTTCAACTTCCGGCAAGCCGCCCTGGTAAATTAAATAGCCGTTACTCGGTTCGCGTTCGGTAATTTCCCCGGCAATCGATGTAAGCATTATCTCTTTCACTTTTTTCTGATCGTTTGTTTGTCCCAGCGCCCAACATAATTTCATGTATGCAATTTCTGGCAGCATGTTCGCTGCGGGAATTACTCCGAGCTCCATCATGTCGCGTCCGGTATCGTAAACATACATTTGAACGTAACCCCACAAAGTCTGCACGGTCATGTAAATCGAAATCCCTTTTTTTTGCGCGCGCTTGAGTGCGGGATACAAAGGTTTGTTCACATGTCCCAGTCCGGTTCCGGCGATAACAATTCCTTTATAATCGTTATCGATGAGCGACTCGATGATATCCGGCTTCATGTTAGGATAATAATAGACGATGCTGACTTTCTCTTCAAACGCCGTGTTGATTTTTACATTGCGGTCTTTGCGCCGGCGTTTGTAATCTTGACGCAGCGGAGTAATTTCTTCACGGCTCACTTTCGCAATCGGAATATCGCCGATGGTTCTGAATGTTGAGCGGTAACTCGAATGCATTTTACGCACGCGCGTTCCGCGGTGAAGTAATCCGTAATAATCCGAAGTTGGGCCGAACATGCACACCATAACTTCCGCGATGTCGCTTTCGGCTGCGGTCTTAACACTATGCATCAAGTTGAGCGCCGCATCGGATGAAGGGCGGTCGCTTGATCTTTGCGAACCAACCATTACAATCGGTACCGGAGAATTTTGCACCATGAACGAAAGTATTGCCGCTGTGTGATGCATCGTATCTGTTCCGTGACCGATTACGATTCCATCAACGCCTTTTTCAATTTCTCTGCCGATTGCTTCTGCTGTTCCTTTCCACTGTTCCGGACCCATGTTTTCGCTGAACACGCCGTACAATTTTTCCGTTTCGAGATTACAATAGTTGGCAAGCTCAGGAACAGAGCCGTAAAGTTCTCCCGGTGAAAATGCCGGAATGACCGCGCCGGTTCTGTAATCAAGGCGTGATGCAATTGTTCCGCCTGTACCAAGAAGTTTTACATTTGGTTTGGATGGATCGCGCGGAAAATCTTTTTCTGGAATTTTATAGTGAGCTTCTTTACGTCCGCGTATTTGAATATCAGTTACCAAATCTGCTGCGACTCCAATGTTATAACCAATCGGCATTTTAATAACAATGTGGAGCGAGTCTGCCGTTTCCGAGCGGGGGAGAATAATGCCTTTGTATTTTCCTTTTGTGGTAGTAATCTCAACATCGCTCCAAACGAGTGCGCTGAAATTTTTCAAAACTGAAAGCGCTTTTCCGCGATAACCTTTGTAATCGTCTGCCATATTAATTCCTTTTTGCTCCGCCGCGGCGGATTGCGAAAAACTTTGCGTCTTTGCGAGAAAGAATTTCACACAGTGAACGCCAAGTCCGGCAATTGCCGGATCGCAAAGAGCGTGGAGATTCAAACATTAATTTTTTCTGTAACCAGCTTCCCCTCAACGTTAATTCTAACTTTGTTCATCACCAGTCCAATCAAAAGTTTGGATGAATTGTTAGCGCCAAACATTTTTATCTTTTTCAATTCTTCCTTAGAGTCCGCTATGATTTGCTCGAGCTCTTTTGTAGTACGAGGTTTCGGAAGAAGTTCTTCGTAAAACCTTCCTTTTTCGATAGACTTTTTCATTGCTGCAAAAATTCCTGCGCGTGAAAGGAGCCCATCTTTGTATGCCCGAAAAATTTCTTCCATAATCTCTTCGTTCAGCAAATTGGCATCGATTTTCATTTTCTTCAATCGTTTTGGGAATTGAATCAACGCAACGGCAGCAAGCGTCGGATTAATTTTCCATTCATTTACAACGAACTTGAAAACATTGGCGAATTTGGATATTGAGAGTTCTCGCGCAGTGTCTGCCGGAATTCCAAGTTCGCGATACCACTTTTCTCTTTTCCAAAACCGTTCTGGAATATCGGTTCTAATCTTTTCTATTCTATCGTCTGGAATTCTTGTTGGAGGAAGATCGGTATCCGGATACATTCTATCGGCGCCCGGCAAAATTCTTTCGAAGCCGTTCGTTCCATCATGAAAAGCTTGGCGCGTCTCGGATGGAATTCCAATCGTCGCTTCTTTCGCACGAATCATAATTTCTTTTACAGCAGTATCGGTATCCATTTCGTTTCCCCAAACAAGAACCAAAGAATCGTCATTGGTAGCGCCCACGAATTTTTTTATGTTTTGCCACTCAGCTGATGTTAATGTCTCACCTTTGCCGTCGGAGTGAATTATGTTCGGAATGGTGGTTAAACAAGCCACGACCCGCACACGGTCGGAAATTTCTTTTGAAAAATATGTGTCGGTTTGTGTTTGCCAATGAAGCAGTCCCGCATAACCGCGCAGCACAACACATTTAACGATTAGTCCTTGGTCGATGGCATTTCTAATCGGCAGATAGATCGCGCGTTTAACGAGGCGAGTTACATCATCCCATTTTGCTGTGAATGATTCTTTTGTGATTCCTCTTTTGTGAAGTTCGTCTCTGAGACGCAGCAGATTCCATTGGCGCATTGCTTCGTTATAAGTGAGAAGAGGAATCCTTCCGATTTTCGGAACGCCTTTGATCTCAATTCTCGTTCCGCCGTCAACGCTCACATTAACGTCCTCGCGTACCGAGCCAATTCCTCTGCGGACTTTGTTTGTGCTTCTAACAAGATTAGCACAGATCTCCGCAACTTCTGCAACTTCGAATGGCGTGCGCATGTTGGGACCGGTTACAGTTTCAATCAGCGGCATTCCGAGACGGTCGGTAAGGTAAACTCGCGTGTGTCCGTGGTCGGAAACTTCGCGGCATGCATCTTCTTCAATCGACATTTGAACAATATCAATCTGCCGATTCTTGTATGGAATTTTTCCGTCGAGCGCAAAAATTGCCGTGCGCTGAAATCCGGTTGGAATGCTTCCGTCCAAATATTGTTTGCGAGCGATATGAAGTTCATCAACGATTGAGCAATCAAATAGAAGTCCGCATTCCAATGCAATGTCAAGCGCATCTTCATTGATCAAGAACGGGGGCGTGTCGTCCATTTCGTAGGTGCAAACGGTATCGCGATTGATTCTATAAATTATATCTTTCTTCGTTTTGAATTCCATGAGCGCGGTTCCGTCGTATTCACCAAGTTCTGAAAGCGTTGGACGCATGTGGCGTAAAATCTCCGCATCATATTTGTCACTGTATTTGCCGGCGGGGCAGCGGCAGAAAAGTTTTTTTGATGTAAAAAGCTGCTGATGAATTTCAAGTCCGGATTTGAAACCGACGGTTTCATAATCTTCGTTCGTCATTTCCTCAAACGGTTTGAACAGAAAATCTTTCATATGAGATTAAATTTTTTGGTGAGCAATGATGAGGCGAAAAGTTTTGGCATAAGAATAAAAAATGTTTTGCTTGCGAAAACTTACCTACATCACTTAAAAGAAGCAAACGCCGTAATTGCGAATTGATAATGGAGAATTGAGAATTATAATAAGTTGCTTGCTAACTCCGCAAGTTCGGAGCGTTCTCCTTTCTCCAGATTAACGTGCGAGTAAAGTTTCTGTCCTTTGAAATGTTCTATCAAGTAGGAAAGTCCGTTTGATTGTGAATCGAGGTACGGGTGATCAATCTGGTAAATATCGCCGGTTAACACAACCTTTGCGCCTTCTCCGGCGCGTGTGATAATGGTTTTTATTTCATGAGGCGTTAAGTTTTGCGCTTCATCAACAATAAAATAAATTCTCTGTAAACTTCTTCCGCGAATATAGCTCAACGGTTCAATCATAAGCTTTTCATCTTTCAGGAGCGTGTTAACGAGTTGATAATTTTTATCTGTTTCCTGGAATTGATCCTGAATCACTTTTAAGTTATCCCATAACGGCTGCATGTAAGGCGCTAATTTACTTTCGACATCCCCGGGGAGGTAGCCGATATCTTTGTTGCTCAGCGGAACAACCGGACGCGCGACGTAAATCTGTCTATAATTTTTTCTAACCTGGAGCGCCGCAGCCAATGCCAGCAACGTTTTTCCGGTGCCCGCTTTCCCCGTTAACGAAACCAGCGGGATATTAACATTCGTTAAAGCATTAACAGCAAAGGTCTGTTCGGCGTTACGCGGTTTTATTCCGTACACAACTTCTTTATCGATGCGTTTGAACTTTTCCGTTTCCTGATCAAGACAAGCTAATACTGAGCGGTTGGAATTCCGCATTATGAAATATTTATTTGGAACCGCTTCCGATTTCATCTTTCGAATTATTTGTTTTGACGGCACCTCAAACGGCGGCTGATATAATTTTTGCAATATATCGTCATCAAAATCTTCAACCGTTGCTTTGCCGCTGTAAAGTTCCTCAACATTTGTAACGCGGTCGGTCGTATAATCTTCCGCCGGAATACCGAGCGCCTTTGCTTTCATCCGCAAGTTGACATCTTTGGTAATAAGAATCGTGCGGACTTTTCCTTTATTGTTTTTGTTTGCCTCAAATGCAACGCTTAGAACTCTGTGGTCGGTGTTGTCTTCGCGGAACACATCGTCGATTTCTTTCGCCAATCCGCGCGTGATTACAATTCTTGCTTTGCCTTTTCCACGTCCAAGCGAAACGCCGCCGTTGAAAATATCGTTGCCGGTAATCGAATCGAGCGTGCGCGCAAACTCGCGGGCGTTTAGATTAATTACCTGGTTTCCGCGTTTAAAATGGTCAAGCTCCTCAATTACCGCGAGCGGAATGATAATATTGTTTTCCTGGAAATGATTTATACAAGTTGGATCGTGAAGAATAACGTTTGTGTCAAGAACGAATGTTTTCGGATTAGCTTTTCCCATAGGGATTTGTGCCTTCGCAAAAAGAACAACAATTTATTGTAAAAAATTTCTCTATAATTTCAGATGGAACATAATAAAATTTTTTTTCTTTGTCGAAAGGAATTGTAATGCGCTATGATCTATCGCAACTCTATCGAGCGATTATTTTAAAACTTTCTCATCTTCAAGCTAGTTCAAGAGAAACTTTTTACTTCCACGAATCCGTTCTAAAAGACGAAGCCGGGAGTCCCGCCTTATTGAATAAAGTTGCTTCCAAAGTATTTCCCCAGCAGTAACGAACCGCAACGGGGTCATGAATTTCCGGTGAGGAAACAACAATGGTTTTCCCTTTGATGTGAACGACCGCATCTTTAAAAATCGAATCTGGGCCGGCTATCTGAAAATTATTTTTTTCATGACTTAGTTTTAATTTTAACTTCCCAA
>JAJYMU010000291.1 GCA_021786655.1 Bacteroidota bacterium | reverse complement strand
GTTCCGGGAATCGGAACTATATCATTGCCTTGAGCCATCACCCACGCAAGTGCCAACTGTCCCGGCGTAATTCCTCTTTTTGACGCAAGCTCTTTTACTTTTTCAACGAGCTGTAAATTTTTTGCAAAGTTGTCGCCTTGAAATCGTGGAGAGAATTTTCTGTAATCGTTCGGTTCAAAATCATCTACAGTTTTAAAACGTCCCGTGAGGAATCCTCTTCCAAGCGGACTGTAAGCAACCAAACCAATTCCAAGTTCGCGGATGGTTGAAAGAATTTCATCTTCCGGGTCGCGTGTCCACAAAGAATATTCCGTTTGCAATGCTGTGATCGGATGAACTTGATACGCTCTTCGAATTGTATTCGGACCGGCTTCGGATAAACCGATGAATCTAACCTTCCCCGCCTTAACTAAATCAGCCATTGCGCCGACGGTGTCTTCAATCGGAGTGGCGGGATCAACTCTGTGTTGATAATACAAATCAATGTAATCAATACCGAGACGCTTGAGCGATGCATCGCATGAAGCTTTAACATATTCCGGTTTCCCATTTATGCCGCGCACGTTTGGATCGGTAGTACGAACAATCCCAAATTTTGTAGCGATAACCAATTTGTCTCGCTTCCCTTTTATTGCTTTGCCAACGAGCTCTTCATTCTTGAAAGGACCGTACATGTCGGCAGTGTCTAAAAAATTAATTCCGAGTTCTATCGCACGGTGAATTGTTTTGATCGATTCGGAATCGTCTGCAGATCCGTAGAAATCCGACATGCCCATGCAGCCCAAACCCAACGCCGAGACTTCCAAACCTTTCGCTCCTAATTTTCTGCTTTTCATTGTTCCCTCTAAGATTTTATTTTTTTGTGATTCAATTTACAAACTTCAAAAGTGAATTTTATCGATTCATCCTCTGTTATACAATTATGTAGTACTAAAGGTTCATGTTTTCACATTTATATTTATTTAAATTAGAATTGAGCATCAAAACGTTTTGTTGGAGATAAAATGAAAAGACCGGACAACTTGGTCTTAGTGATTTTTGGCGCTTCCGGTGATCTAACCAAAAGAAAATTGATCCCGGAACTATACGAACTGGAAAAACAAAATCTTCTGCCGGAACATTTTGCCGTGCTTGGAATTTCCAGAACAAAAATGAACGATGAAGATTTCCGCACTAAGATGGAAGAAGGGATCAAAACATTCGGCGAGGCAACCGATGAGACAACCTTAAAGGCATTTCTCGGAAAGTTATTCTACCAATCGATCGAGATCTCATCTCAAATGGAGTATTCGAAAATCCATGAACGACTTCAGCAAATTCACGAACAGTTGAATACCGGATTCAATTTTATTTTTTATTTATCAACGCCGCCGAATCTTTACCCGGTTATTCCGCAATTTCTCGCCGCCCATCATCTCAACGATCAGACAAAAGGATGGCGAAGATTGATTGTAGAAAAACCGTTCGGCTACGATCTAAAATCTGCATTAGAGCTGAACAAATCTTTGTTAAAAGACTGGCACGAAGATCAAATTTACCGCATCGATCATTACCTTGGCAAAGAAACGGTTCAGAATGTTTTGGTAACAAGATTTTCAAACGGAATTTTTGAACCGTTGTGGAATAGAAATTATGTTCATCATGTTGAGATTACCGCATCCGAAAGTATCGGTGTTGAAATGCGAGGCGGTTATTACGAAGGATCGGGCGCGCTGCGAGACATGGTGCAGAATCATTTGCTCCAAGTTCTCGGCATGATTGCAATGGAGCCGCCGACTTCATTCGACTCAAACTCGATACGCAACGAAACGTTAAAAGTTTTCCAATCGCTGCGCCCGATGAAACAAGGAGACATTGTAAACAATGCTATTCGTGGTCAGTACATGGCGTCAAAATTCCGCGGCGAAAAAATGTTTGGTTACCGAGAAGAAGTAGGCGTCGATCCAAACTCTCGGACAGAAACTTTTGCAGCGATAAAATTATTTGTCGATAACTGGCGCTGGGGTGGAGTGCCGTTTTACATCCGCACCGGTAAACGTTTGCCCACCAGAGTTTCAGAAGTTGTAATTCACTTCAAACCGACGCCGCATTATTTGTTCAGCACGTCAAAGAATAATAATTCTGCTAACCAGTTAGTTATCCGTATTCAACCCGATGAAGGAATACTTTTGAAATTCGGGATGAA
Source organism: Bacteroidota bacterium (assembly GCA_021786655.1). Lineage (GTDB taxonomy): Bacteria > Bacteroidota > Ignavibacteria > Ignavibacteriales > Melioribacteraceae > Fen-1258. Next base: position 533 of record JAJYMU010000291.1, on the reverse strand, counting down.
AGTTCCGGGGCAAGGTTTCGACGTTCAGACAGTGAACATGGATTTTCACTATTCGGATTTGTCAAACGAGAAAATTCCAGATGCTTACGCGCGACTCTTGCATGACTGTATGCTCGGCGATTCAACATTGTATTCGCGCGGCGATGCAGTTGAAGCCGCGTGGAAATTTATTTCTCCGATTCTCGACGCGTGGAAGAACGATCACGAGATTCCGATTTACGGTTATCCCGCCGGCACGTGGGGACCGGAAGTAGCAGACAGTTTAATTGAAGGCGAGGGATATACGTGGCGTTACCCTTGTAAGAATTTGGTAGATGATGGACTTTATTGCGAACTGTGAAAAACAATGATGCGTTTTAAGTTTTGAGTTCTGAATGATTGGAAAAATAAATGTATGAAAGCGTAAAAATATTTTCATCGAAAGAAGAACTTGCGATAAAGTTTTGCGAGGAATTCTTTTTTCTTTCTGAGAGACTTAGAGAGCAGAATAAGTTTTTCAACGTTGCGCTTTCGGGCGGCAAGACACGGGAAAT
>JAJYMU010000366.1 GCA_021786655.1 Bacteroidota bacterium | reverse complement strand
CGTAAACACCGCCGTCCCCGCCTATCAATATATGTTCTGTGTCTTTAGGATCGATCCACAAAGCGTGATCATCGACATGCCGCTGGTTATTGCCGAAAGCCTTCCATGTCTTACCGCCGTCCTCGGTAACTTGAGTCCTTGTTTCAACGGAATAAACTTTGTTCACATCTTTCGGATCGCAATAAATTTCATTGTAGTACTGACCTTGTGCAAAGTGATCGCTCATCTTTTCCCATGTTGCACCGCGATTTGTTGAACGGAAAAATCCGCCGCCTTCCGCCGCTTCAACAATCAAGTAAACAACATCTGGGTTGACTGGAGAGATTGCTATTCCGGTTCCGCCCATGTCGGACTTTGGCAAACCTTTAATAATTTTTTCCCACGTAGTGCCGCCGTCTGTTGTTTTATAAACTGCGGTCTCCGGTCCGCCGCCGATTTTTGTATAAGTGTGTCTTCGTCTTTGTTCGGAAGTCGCGTAGAGAAGATTTGAATCGCGCGGATCCATCACAACATTATTAACACCGGTGTTCTCGCTGATGTTTAAAACTTTGTTCCAAGTTTTTCCGCCATCGATTGTTTTGTATAGTCCGCGTTCGCCGCCAGGTCCCCAAACAGAGCCCTCAGCCGCAACATAAACAGTGTTGGGATTTTTAGGATCAACAACAATGTCTCCAATTTGCCGGGAGTCTTTCAGTCCCATGAATTTCCAATTTTGGCCGCCGTCTTCAGATTTATAAACACCGGTTCCCCAACCCAGCGCGCGTTGATGATTGTTCTCTCCGGTTCCAAGCCAGACAACATTTGAATTCGTCGGATCGATTACAACACAGCCCATCGCATACGCTTGAACGGAATCGGCTAACGGCGTCCATGTTGTACCTGAATTAATTGTCTTCCACAAACCGCCGCTTGCAGTTGCTACGTAATATTCGCTTTGATTGTTTGGGTTGACCGCAAAGTCTGCAATTCGTCCCGACGTAAATGCCGGTCCGATACTTCTAAATTTTAATCCGCTGAAGGTGCCGCTTGCAAGCGGATCTTTTTCTTTTTTTGCATCATCTTTTTTCTGTGCCGTTAGGATTAGAAAAGGAACAAACAACATCAGAAAATAAAATCTTAATGAATTCATAATTTCACCCTTTGTAGTTTTGGTTTGCGTCAATTGAATTCTATACAATAAAAACAGAGACGGCGGCGTCCATCTAAGTCCGTCGCCTTGGTCTATTAAACCCAGTCTCTAATGAAAATTATAAATTAAATTAGATTTTCACCAAGTATTTTTCACACCGCAGCTTAACTTGAAACTTTCTGCTTGCGTGTGCCGTCTTATTCATCGTATATTTGCGATGAACGATTAAGGAACGCTATGGCTGAGCATAAAAGGCATCTATTCGATAAAGACGAAATTGATATTGCTGAAGTTGCAAAAGCATTATCACATCCGGCACGACTAAAAATTTTAAGAATTCTTTCGCAAATGAATGTTTGCATGTGCGGAGAAATTGTAGATCTTCTTCCTCTAGCACAGGCAACGGTATCCCAGCATTTGAAAGAACTAAAACGCGTCAATCTAGTGCAAGGAGAAATTGAAGGACCGAAGACTTGTTATTGCATAAATACGGATTCAATTCAAAAAATCTTCGAAAAGTTTCAAAATTATTTTAACGAAATAAATAAGGAGTGTAATAGATCATGCAAAACGAAAAAGAAATAAAGGAAATGGTTAAAGAGAAATATGGACAGATAGCTAAACAGGCTAGTACGTGCTGTGGACCAACATCATGCTGCAATCCCGCTGAAAATAAAATTGTGGGATACACCGTTATGCAGGATGAATACACGGATCTAAACGGTTACGTTGCAGATGCCGACCTTGGTCTTGGCTGCGGGCTGCCAACTCAATACGCCGGAATAAAAAAAGGAGACGCAGTTGTTGATCTCGGCTCCGGTGCCGGCAACGATGTTTTTGTTGCGCGAGCAATTGTCGGTGATTCGGGAAGAGTAATCGGAATTGATATGACTCAGGAAATGATTGACAAGGCGAACCTGAATAATCAAAAGCTCGGATACAAAAATGTAGAATTCCGGTTGGGCGAAATTGAAAATATGCCGCTTGAAAATTCTGTTGCAGATGTAGTGGTCAGCAACTGCGTATTAAATCTTGTTCCGAATAAAGAAAAAGCATTTGCCGAAATTTATAGAATAATTAAAAACGGCGGTCATTTTTGTGTCTCGGATATCGTCATCAAAGGTGAATTACCGGAGAACCTAAAAAAATCTGCCGAGATGTACGCCGGCTGCGTTGCCGGAGCGGTTCAGCAGGAAGAATATTTGCAAATCATAAAAAACGCCGGATTCAAGAATATCGAAATCAAAAAAACAAAAACAATTGAATTGCCGGATGAAGTTCTTAAAGAATATTTGGGAGAAGATGGAATTGCGGCTCTTAAGAAAAGTCACGTTGGTATTTTCAGTATCACAGTAACAGCAGATAAAAATTAAAAATGAAGATACTAATTCTCTGTACTGGCAATTCATGCCGAAGTCAAATGGCTGAAGGATTGTTAAAATCATTCGATGATAAACTCGAAGTTTATTCTGCGGGAACCAATCCGTCTTCGCGTGTTCATTCGAAAGCAATTCAAGTTATGAAAGAAGTAGGAATAGATATTTCTCAAAACGTTCCGAAAAATGTTGACCGGTTTTTGAGTCAATCATTCGATTAC
>JAJYMU010000213.1 GCA_021786655.1 Bacteroidota bacterium | reverse complement strand
TGATGTTCGTTTCCGGTTAAAACATACGCCGGCGACGGCAGACCGAAAATCACACCGCCGAGACAGCACATCATAAAAATGCTCGGCTGCTCTTCCGGCGTAATCATAACTCCTTTTGGAATTGCGACATCGGTAATATCGGATTTTGTTTCAACTCCGGTTTTATTTTTCACAACTATCTGGTAATGGAATCCGGTTGTGTCTATTTTCAACTTACTTAACTCAATTTTGAATTTGTGGTTCTCTTCAAACTTTTTAGAAACATTGTAATCGGTTTTGCCAAGCACAACGATCTTGGAAACGCAGCTATCACTCGTGAAAAACGATAGAACAAACTTGTTGGGCGCTTCGGGCGTAATGTAAGAATCCACAATCATGATATCGGTAGCGGGAACTTTGCTTGAATCCGTTTGCGCTGAAATTATATTCGCGAAAAGAATGACGGCAAGAAAGATTATGGCGTTGCGCATTTACCATCTAATTTATGAACGATCCAAAAATAAAACTTTTTTGCAACATGAATCGTGCTTTTATTTAAGCATTGGCGGCAGAATAGATTTCACTGCTTTTAATCATTTAACTATATTTGTAAATAATAGATGAACATTTACCTTATAAACTCACGGAACAATATTGAAAATTTTAATTTCCAACGATGACGGGATCAGCTCACCCGGATTAAACGCGTTAGCAATCGAACTAAAAAAACTTGGCGACGTAACAATTGTGGCGCCGGTAACCGAACAGAGCGCGGTCGGTCATGCAATAACTATGAAATATCCTCTTCGAATAACCGACTTCTACAAGAACGGCGACTTTTTCGGTTACGCGGTTGACGGAACTCCCGCAGACTGCATCAAGATCGGCATTCGAAACATAATGCACGAGCCGCCGGACATAGTTGTATCGGGAATAAATTTGGGATCGAACACAGCAATAAATATTATCTACTCCGGCACCGTTTCCGCCGCACGTGAAGCCGCCATTATGGACGTTCCATCGATCGCGGTTTCCGTTACGAGTCACGAAGCAAAAGATTTTAGTTTTGCCGCAAAGTTTTCTTCCAGACTTGCACAGATGGTGGCTAAAAATAAAATGCCGGCTGGTACTTTGTTAAACGTAAACATTCCAGATTTGCCAGAAGATCAGATTTCCGGAGTGTTATTGACGCAGCAGGGCAAATCAAAATGGGATGACGTTTACGAAGAGCGCAAAGACCCGTACGGACAAAAATATTATTGGCTCACCGGAAATCTTGTTCAGCATGATACCACTTTGGAGACCGACCAATTCGCGATTAGAAAAAATTATGTCTCCGTTACGCCGATTCATTTTGATCTGACCGACTACAAAACTTATGATACGATGAAGAGTTGGCAGCTGGAGAATTTGTTCAAACAAAAGTCGTAAAGGTTGAATGATACCAATCGCAAACTTTAGCGTAATTATTTCTTCGAATCCGTTTTTCTATTTCCTTCTGCTCATCGCGCTCGCCGGTTTTGCGTTCTATGTTTACAAGCATACCATTCCCGTCGTTTCGAAAGGACTGCGTTACTTTTTGATTGCGCTACGAGCGCTAATTTTAGGTCTCATCCTTTTCCTCTTGTTCGATCCGATGCTGGCTATAACCAGCAAGTCGGAACTGGAATCGAAAACTTTTGTCTTCATAGATAATTCAAATTCATTAGCGGTGAAGGACAGCGCCAAACGGGTTGAGCAGATAGATAATTTCGTTAACGATCTTCAATCTGCCGGCGGAATTAAAACTAAGATTCTAACGTTCGGACAAAGAATGGACAGCGTTAAAAATCTGAAAAATGATATTCGTCTTAGCGAGCACAAAACCGATTTTGCTCAAGTCGTTGATGAGATCAACAAAGAAGGATCGAAAGTAAACGCCGCGGTAATTGTAAGCGACGGAATCATTACGGACGGAATCGATCCGACATACCAAGCGGAAAAACTACAATCGCCAATTTTCACAGTTGGTATCGGAGACACCACGCAGCGGCGCGACGTTTCCGTGTCGGATGTTCGTTACAACCAATACGTCTATGCCGGAAAACCAACGAGCATCGAAGTCTCTATAAAAAATTTCGGCTTCGCACAAAAGCCGGAGCGCGTTACTTTTTATGAAGAAGGCAAACCGCTCGCTTCCAATGATTTGGTTTTAAGCGAAGCTGACATCGATAAAATTACTTTCGATTACAAACCGACCAGTAACGGAGAAAAAAAACTCAGCGTTACGGCGTCGCCTCTTGCGGGCGAATTTACAACAGCAAACAACAGCAAAACTTTTTTTATAAACGTGCTGGATACCAAACTGAAGGTTTGCTTGGTAGCCGGAGCGCCGTCTGCGGATTTATCTGCAATCGCAAGCGCGTTATCCATCGACAAAGATTTGGCAATTAAAAAATTGGTTCAGATTGCTCGCGGACGGTTCTTAAACGATACTCCGATTTCAGTTGTTGACAGCGCCGACGTGCTTTTCTTGATCGACTTTCCGGAACAGAACACGCCGCAAAATTTGATAGACAAAATCGCGGCATTGATAAATGAAAAATCGAAACCGTTCTTTTTCCTTCTATCAAATGGTGTGAGTACCGGGCGATTGAGAAGTTTGGGAAGCAATCTTCCCTTCTCCTTAGCAAGAGCCGGAAACGATTTTGTTCAAGCTGAACCGGAATTGGTCACACAAGAATTTGCGTCATACTTTTCCGGTATATCAAACCAAAA
>JAJYMU010000205.1 GCA_021786655.1 Bacteroidota bacterium | reverse complement strand
AGCATGATTCCTTTATCCTTGTTCACGCCGAAGACGAGCGGCTTACCATGCTCAAGTAAAATTACGTTATCAGGCTTAGTTTCTTTTTCTGTTAACGGGAAGAATGCGCCGTCGTTGAAGATCGGGCAGTTCTGATAAACTTCGATGAACGCGAGACCTTTATGTTTTGCAGCTCTCGAAATCATTTCTTGCATGTGTTTCGGATCGCGGTCGAGCGAACGCGCGACAAACGTTGCGCCCGAACCGGTTGCAACTTTAATCGCGTTGAAAGGAAAATCAACCGTTCCGTAAGGAGAAGATTTTGTGATCTTTCCTTTTTCAGATGTCGGTGAAAACTGTCCCTTGGTCAATCCGTAAATCCTATTGTTGAACATTACAATTTTCAAGTTCACATTTCTTCTGCAAGCATGAATAAAATGATTACCGCCGATGCTCATCATATCACCGTCGCCTGTTGCAACCCAAACTTGAAGCTTTGGATTTGCAAGTTTAACGCCTGATGCAACCGCAGCAGCTCTTCCGTGAATGCTGTGGAACCCATAGTTATTCATGTAATACGGAAAACGGCTCGAACATCCAATACCTGAAATCCAAACGATGTTTTCTTTTCTCTCTCCGAAATCCGGAGAAGTTCTTTGAACTTGCGCGAGTATTGAATAATCGCCGCAACCCGGACACCATTTAACTTCGAGACCGGATGAGAAATCTTTCGCTGTGTACTTAACTTCCGGTACCATTTCATCTATTTTATTTTCCATTTTTTCCTCCTAACACCTCAATTATTTTGTTCTCGATTTCCAGAATCTTGAACGGTTGCCCTTGAACTTTGTTCAGCTGAATCACATCAATTAAGAACGTACTGCGAATTAAGAATGCTAATTGTCCCAAGTTAAGTTCCGGAATCAAAACCTTTTTGAATCGCTTCAACACAGCCTCTATGTTCTTTGGAAATGGATTGAGGTAACGTAAGTGAGCGTGCGATGCTTTGTAACCTTTTACTTTTGCATCTTTAATTGCTTCAGTGATTGAACCGTAGGTGCTTCCCCATCCTAAAATCAAAAGTTCTCCTTCCTGATCACCTTCAACTTCCAATTCCGGCACGTCAAATTTCACATTCTCTACTTTTTGTTTTCTCTTATGAATCATTATTTCATGATTCTCCGGTTCATAACTGATGTTGCCGTAAACGTCTTTCTTTTCAAGTCCGCCAATACGATGTTCCAAACCTGGTGTGCCCGGTATAGCCCAAGGACGCGATAAGTTTTCATCACGCAAGTAAGGATAAAATCCTTCAACTTCAGTTCTAAATTTAACCGGGATATCGGAAAGCTCTTCGAACATTGGAATCTTCAATGGTTCAGAACCGAATGCCAAATATCCGTCGGTTAATAAAATTACCGGAGTCATAAACTTTACTGCGATACGTGCGGCTTCAATAGCCATGTAAAAACAATCTGCCGGACTTTTTGCCGACAAAACAACTACCGGAGATTCACCGTGTCTTCCGAACATTGCTTGGAATAAATCGGCTTGTTCGGTTTTGGTCGGAAGTCCCGTGCTGGGTCCACCTCTCTGAACATCTATGATAACAAGCGGCAGTTCGGTCATAACTGCGAGACCAATAGCTTCCGTTTTAAGTGAAAGTCCCGGACCGGATGTGCTTGTAATTCCTAATGCGCCGGCAAACGCAGCGCCGATAGCGGAGCTCACGCCGGCAATTTCATCTTCAGCTTGAAACGTTACAACGCCGAAATTTTTATACTTGCTAAGTTCTTGTAAGATTTCTGATGCCGGTGTGATTGGATATGAACCAAGAAATAGCGGCAATCCGCTTTTCAAAGATGCGGTAACAAAACCAAGCGCAACTGCTTCATTGCCGGAAACGTTTCTGTAAATTCCTTTAGGAAGTTTTGCCGGCTTAACATCGTAACGAGTTGTGAAAATTTCTGTTGTGTCACCATAATTATAACCGGCTTGCAGAACGCGTTTGTTCGCTTCCATCACATCCGGTTTCTTCTTGAACTTTGTTTCCAACCATTTAAGTGTAATTTCAATCGGGCGGTTGTACATCCAATACATAATTCCCAACGCAAAAAAGTTTTTACACTTTTCTTTTTCTTTAAGCGATAGTGGAAGATCTTCCAGCGCGCTCATTGTTAATTGTGTTAATGGGATCGATATTACATTGTATTTAGAGAGTGTACCGTCTTCAAGTGGATTGGTTTCAAACTTGGCAAGTTTTAAATTTTTTGTGTCGAATGAATTTGTGTTAGCAATAATTGTCGCATTTGGTTTTAAGTCTCTTAAATTTACTTTCAACGCTGCCGGATTCATCGCTACCAAAACATCAGGAGAATCGCCGGGAGTTTGAATATCGCTGTTGCTAAAGTGTAACTGATATCCGCTCACACCGGAAAGCGAACCGGCGGGGGCTCGAATCTCAGCCGGAAAATCCGGAAGAGTGCTTAAATCATTACCAACGATTGCAGTTGTGTCCGTAAACTGTGAGCCCGTCAACTGCATACCGTCACCGGAGTCACCCGCGAATCGAATCGTTACCTCATCAATATCACGTACTACTTTTTCTGTTTCCTGTGCCATTACTATAACTCAATAAATTTTGTTTTTATGATAATTAGTTAATTTTTAGCAATGAAAAATATGAAAGCTAATGAGGATTATCAATCTATTTGTCTTTATTTAATCTCATTTATCATCTTAAAGAACTCATCAGCATCAAGATCGG
>JAJYMU010000274.1 GCA_021786655.1 Bacteroidota bacterium | reverse complement strand
AGGACATTTGAGATTGTCATACTCAACTTCAATGGAAAATTTAGAAGAAGGATTGAAGAGAATTAAAGAAGCGCTGGAAAAGTTAGTCTAAATTTTGGAGCGGCAAGATTTGCCGCTCCTCTTTCTAATTTCACAACTCCCACTCAAAACCGAGTCCAAATTTAATCATCCATTCAACTTGATAATTGTTCCATGTTGTTATGTAACTAGGTCCAATGCCAAGATCTCGATAAGTACCATATACTTCTTTTTTTAGTGGATAACAAAATTGCAATTCCATTGTAAAATTTTTTGAAGTAAAATGACCGGCTCCTAATACAATATAAGGAAGGAATACATTGTCATTACTGTAAGTGTGACCTCCGCCGGCAAATTCAATGTGCGAGTTCACCCCTAAGAGCAGGTATTGTTTATCGGAAATTGAGTAATTAGCAAAGAAACCACCTTCTATTCCGTTGTACAAACGATCAAACAAATCCTCACTAAGAAAAGGTCCCATTATTAATGATGGTCTAAATCCAAGTTTTAGTTTCTCAGCAATTTGTGTTGAAAATGAAAACGTTACAGCTACATTAGTTAAGAACGACTTTTCATCCTTCGTACTGGTGGGATTATACACAGTCTTTTCAATGTTTACGGAATAGAAAACTGGCTCAATACGAAAACCAAAATATGATTGAGCTGAAATATTGTGAAATGCTATTAATAGAATGGCTACCAAAAGAAAATTGTTTTTTGTCATTAAACCCCCGTTTCAACAACTGGAATATTTAATTCAAGTTGTTCATCAAAAAAATGTTAGCTAACCAAATAAGATTTAAGCGCAAGCAGCACTTTTTCTTTCGGCATCTGCTCACCTGTCCACAGTTCGTAAGACTTAGCGCCCTGTTCAACAAACATTCTCAAACCGGTTACGATTGTTGCGCCCTGCTGCTCGGCTAACCGCAGCAATTTAGTTTTCACCGGATTATAAACGACATCAAAAACGATCTGCCCTTTCATGAATGATTCTTTATTAGTGGTTGCCGAATCATCCGCTTCGGGATACATTCCCATCGGTGTCGTATTGACGATAAGTTTGGAATCGCGGAAAGTTTCGATAAGATCAGGCGGAACGAGCGGGAACGCTTTGAATTCGTTGAACAACATTTTAACAGAAAAATATTCCTTCATCGATTCGGCAGTCTGTTCCGTTCTGTTGATAATATTTATGTGACCGACTTTAAAATATCTGATCAACGCATAGATAACGCTTCTTGTTGCGCCGCCAGCACCAATAACGGAAACTTTTGCGCCAACAAGTTCATCCTTGTAAGGTGCAAGCGATTCTACCACGCCGTTCACATCCGTGTTGAATCCGCGAAGGATACCGTCGTCGTTAACAATCGTATTCACTGCGCCGATTATGTTCACCTCTTCGGAAACATCTTTCAAGAGGGGAAGAACTTTTTCTTTGAGCGGAAGCGTTACGTTAAAACCTTTCATTCCCAGCGCTGTCATTCCTTTTAACGAATCTTTTAACGATGCGGCAGGAACATCGAACGGAAGATAAATGAAATTCAAACCGGCAAGTTCGAAAGCCACGTTATGCATCAGCGGCGAGTAGGAATGTTTTATCGGATGCCCGATTACACCAACGATTTTTGTATTATGATTAAACTTGTTTTGGAATTGCATGATGGGTTACGATTTATTTTCGTCAAGTAACTTAATAAACAGCTTGGAAGTTTTTACTTCCGGATAATCACGCGTGAATTCATTTCTAATGTTCGGATCGAGTTCAAATGCAGACTTAAGACAATCGATAGCTTCCTGAGTATGACCTAGAAGAAAATTTATTTTCGCTTTGCCGTAATGCGAATTTGCGTGGACTGGCTTAATTTTTATGCATTCGTCAAATGCATTCAGACCTTCCAGCCACAGACCGACTTCAATATATGTTTCTGCTAACTTATACCATGCGTTAAAATTATCTTTGTTGATTCCGATCGCTTTCAAATACGACGCGATTGATTCTTGAAGATGACCGAGCGAATATTCAAGATCGGCTTTTGCAAACCAAGCGTCTTCGGGATTACTCGTGAGCGATATAGCTTGATTAAAATCTTTCAGTGCCAGCTGATATTTTCCCATAACATCGTAACAATAACCGCGCGCAAGTAAAGCCTCATAATAACCATTATCAAGTTTGATCGCTTGAGAGTAACAACGTATCGCTTGCGGGTACGAAGCAAGTTCTTCGTAAGTCTGACCCATGTTGTAAAGAATTGTTTCATCGCTAGGATCAATCTCGTAAGCTTTTTTGTAAGACTTCAGCGCGTCGTGCATTCTTCCGAGACGGAAATAAGCGAATCCAAGATTGAACCACGAACTAGCAAAATCTTCCCTTAAAGCAATCGAGAGTTCAAAACTGTTTATCGATTTCTCATACTGTTCAAGTCGAAGATAAACTATTCCTTTGTTGTACCAGCCTGTAAAACTGTTCGGTTCTATGTCCAAATATTTATCGTAAGACGTAAGCGCCTTAGGAAGCTGATCGGTATTTTCATAACAGTAACCGAGCTCGTACCACGCTTCTGCGTAATCCTTATCTGTTTCAACAGCTTTAGAAAAGTATTCAATCGCTTCGTTAAATTTTTCTTTCTTTTCGAACAGCACGCCCAAATTGAAATGGGTTTCTTCGTTAGTAGGTTCGATCAGAAGAGCTTTTTTCAGCGACTCGACTGCGTCATCGTACATTCCAAGATTA
>JAJYMU010000335.1 GCA_021786655.1 Bacteroidota bacterium | reverse complement strand
TACTTGTTCCAACGGAAGATTGACCTTTCGAGGTAAGCACGCCGATCACTTTGAAAGGTACGCTTCGTATCCTTATAGTCTGTCCAATCGGATCGTCGTTAGGAAATAAATTTTTTACAACATCGGTGCCCAAAACGCAAACCTTGTTTCTGGATGTTACATCTCTCTCTGTAAAAAATTCTCCGCTTTCCAAAGGCCATTCACGAATATCAAGATAATCCGGAGAAACGCCTTGAACCATTGTAAACCAGTTTCCGATTCCGCCTATTACCTGAGCTCTTGCAATAACAACGGGTGAAACGGCTTTTGCAAGAGTAGATTGAGTAGTTATTTTATCCACGTCGTCGAATGTAAATCTATTGAAAGTTCCTGCACCGCCTCTAACGCCGCCGGTATTTGATGCGCCGGGTGTAATGATTATCAGATTAGTTCCAAGCGATGCGATTTGTTGTTCAACTTTTAATTGCGCGCCGTCTCCAATTGCAACCATTACAACAACCGCTGCAACACCGATGATAATTCCAAGTGCAGTAAGCAAACTTCTCATTCGGGATTTCAATATGCTCTTCGTAGCTACTTTCAAAATTACTTTTGCTTTCATTTTACAGTTCCTTTATTCTTCGATTGTTGCTTCGGCTTCGATCCGTTTCAATTCTTCTTCGGCATTAAGACGGTCTTTAATAATGCTGTCTTTGATCACTCGTCCATCTCGCATTTCTACAATGCGTTTGGCAAACGAAGCGAAATCTCTTTCGTGAGTAACCATTACAATCGTAATTCCTTCATCATTTAATTTTTGAAAGAGATTAAAAACTTCAACCGATGTTCTGCTATCCAAATTTCCGGTCGGTTCATCGGCAAGAATCATTGCGGGCTCGTTGACGAGTGCGCGGGCAATTGCTACTCTTTGCTGCTGACCGCCGGATAATTGACTTGGAATATGATGCATGCGATCCCCAAGCCCGACTCTTTTCAAAGCTTCAATTGCCTGGATATCTTGGTTTTTTATTTTTTCAGCACGGTCGTACATCAATGGAAGTTCAACGTTTTCAAGAGCAGTAGTCCGGGGCAGCAGATTAAATCCTTGGAATACAAAACCGATTTTCTGATTTCGTATGTCGGCGTATTCATTCTTGCTCATCTTGCTTGTGTTGTGTCCATCGAGAAAATATTCGCCTGATGTGGGCATATCAAGACAGCCAAGTAAATTCATGAGAGTAGATTTACCGGAACCTGACGCGCCCATAATTGCAACAAACTCACCATGTTTTATCGAAAGATTAACGTGCTTTAATGCTGGTACATCGATGTCGCCGACTTTGTATGTCTTTGTCAGGTCTTTAGTACTAATGATTATATTTTCCAATACGTAGTCTCCAGTTTTAAAATCCTCTTCCGAATCTTGGACCGCTTTGCTGCGGGTTGAATACATTGCTGCTTGATTGGCTTGTCGCATCTTCGGATACGCCGGAAATAACTTTCATACCTTCTGTTATATTTCTTCCTCTTACAATCTCAGTATTCTTACCGTCGGTTAATCCAATCATCACGGGACTCATTTTCAGAATTCCTTTTTCATCAAAGTACCAAAGTCTGTTCATGTTGCGTCTTCTAGCGCCGTTGCCGTTTGCACCATTGCCAAACTGCGCCCCGCCCATTCCCCCACCGCTCGATTGCCACTGTCCGCCTTGTCTGCCCTGGAATTTTTTCTTAACACTGTCGGGCAAACTTGCCATTTCTTTTTCCATGTTTTTACGATATTCTTCCATCATAGCGTCGGTGGGTTGGAATCTAAGTGCAACGTTTGGAACGAGAAGAACATTTTGTCTGTGGTCAACATAAAAATCAACTGTGGCAGTCATGCCGGGGAGAAGAAGTTTTTCCTTGTTGTCAGCTTTCACTACTACGGTGTAGTTTACTACGTTAGATACAACGTTGGGATTAAGTCGAATCTGAATAACTTCGCCTTCAAAAGTTTTGTTCGGGTAAGCTTGAACAGTAAACGTTGCTTTATCGCCAACTTTAATTTGTCCGATATCGCTTTCGTCAACGCTCGCAAGGATCCACATGTTGGAGAGATCTTCTGCGATTGTGAAAAGAGTTGGCGCTGATAAACTTGCTGCGACAGTCTGACCTTGTTCGACAGCACGGTTTATAATCGTTCCGGAAATCGGTGCATAGATGTATGCATAACCCAAATTTAAGTTAGCTCTTTCAAGCGCGGTTTGTGCCGATTTCAAGTTGGCGAGAAAAGTTTCCACATTGGTCTTTGAGGCGATGAAGTCAACTTCGTTCATGAATTTCTTTTCGTACAGTTGTTTATTCCTTTCATGAACTGCAATTGCCTGATTGTACTGAGCTTTTGCCTTATCGAGATTTGCTTGTGCGTCTTTAACGGCTGCAGCCAAAACAACAGTATCAAGCACCGCAAGCAACTGACCTTTTCTTACTGAGGAATTAAAATCAACAAACATTCTATCAATCTTACCGGATACTTGCGTTCCGACCTCAACTGTTTTCACCGCTTGGAGCGTTCCGGTACTGCTGATTAAAACATTCAGGTCTCCCTTTGAAACTTGAACATAACTGAATTTTGTATTCTCAGGGTCGCTTTTGAAAAATAAAAAGTAACCAACTAATAGCAAACCAACTACAACCGAACTTATGATTATAACTTTCTTTTTCATGTTTAGTCTCTAATATCTTTTCTGTTTAAGAATTAATTTCTGTTATTGATTATTTGGCCGCATTCCACCGCCAAATC
>JAJYMU010000062.1 GCA_021786655.1 Bacteroidota bacterium | reverse complement strand
CTTTTTGTGAAAGCCAGAGACGCGGCATTCAACCAGAAGAATAGAAAACTTGCACGCGAGCTTTGTAAAACCATCCTAATAAAAAGTCCCAACTACAGCGACGTATCGGTTTTTCTTGGAAGACTGTACACATGGGACAGCATGTACGACAGCGCCAGAACCGTTTTAACAAATGTTTTGCGAAGGGATTCAACCAACGAAGATGCCATCAATGCGGCGATCGATCTTGAATACTGGTCGGGCAACTCGCCGAAAGCACTTGAATATTGTAACCGGGGATTGGGTTATAATCCAACCTCTTCCGACTTTTTACTAAAGAAAGCGCGCGTGCTGAATGATCTTGAAAGATATGACGAAGCTTTTTCAGTTCTTGAAAAACTGCTCTCTCTTAACAGCTCCAATTCCGATGCATTGTCATTCGCGGAAAGATTGAAAGAAAAAGTTAGAAAGAACACAATCGGAGTTACGTATGAATACGACAAGTTCGACAAAACTTTCGACCCGTGGCAACTGGGATCGATAAGTTATTCGCGGCGCACTCCGATCGGAACAGCTATTCTCAGAATGAATCTTGCCAGAAGATTTGGAACAAGCGGTGTTCAATACGAAGTGGACATGTACCCTCGGTTCGGCAACGGAATTTATTCTTACTTAAACTTTGGTTATTCACAAGATGGATTGTTTCCGAAGAACAGATACGGTGCGTCACTCTATATCAGTCTTCCTTTAAGTTTTGAAATTGACGGCGGCTTTCGCCTCCTCCGATATTCCAGCGACACATGGATTTACACTTTTGCCTTGGGAAAGTATTACGGAAACTATTGGTTCTCGCTTAGAACATTTATTACACCTTCAGTAGAGAAAGCTTCTCATTCATATTCGTTGATTGTTCGTTATTACTTTTCAAGTGCCGATGATTATTTGGCGTTATCGGTCGGAACCGGAATTACGCCGGACGAAACTTCGATTGACCTTCAAGGCAACTGGTTGAAGTCAAATAAACTTGGATTAGAGTATCAATCGAAAGTGAGCCGTGTTTTAATTCTTAACGTATCCGGAGATTACAATAGTGAAGAATATCTCACCGGAAGTTTTCGTACTAAATTATCGTTTGGTATGGGAATTAAGTTTTTGTTTTGATTGAATGAACGAATGAAAAAAAAACATCTCATCGGTATAGTTGCGCTCATCCTCGTTGTTTCTATGCTGCCGGTATTGATGTTCTTATCGTGGTTAGTTAAGCCGAAGAAAGAACTGAAGGTTGCAATTGTCGATAAGACCGTTCTAACCGCACAAGGCAACGAACACGAATCCTTCAACTGGATTTTAATGCACGAAAAATATTGCAAGCCAAACCGCGATTTGTATTCTATGTCCGAAGACTATTACGGATTCTTTCCGAAAGATAAATGGCAATATCTGGTAAAAGATTTTCAAAAATATGACGATTCTGCGCTTAACGATTTTGCCGACAGAACCGACATGATTTATTTCACTGACACGTACGGTATTTTTAACAAAGACTGGTTCAGCAACAATGCAAGAGGCGAATATTCAAAACTGATGTACGGCGGGATGACGCTTAATGATTTGAAACTTTTGGAATTGATGAAGCAGAAGCACAAATTAATTTTAACCGAGTTCAACGACATTGCAACGCCAACTTCAAGATCGGTACGTTCGATGTTTGAAGATATGTTCGGTGTGCAGTGGACGGGTTGGACCGGAAGATATTTTTTCAGTCTAGATACAACGGTTAACAAAGAAATCCCGGTATGGGTTACGCGGGACTACAAATATCAGCACAACCATCAATGGCCGTTTAAAAAATCCGGAATTGTTTTAGTGAATGATAAAGGCAAAGTTGAAATTCTCGAATACAAAAAAGATCTTACCGAAGAAGTGCCGTACATAATCTCGAACGATTTGAACCAAAGCAGATTTCAAATTCCAAGGAAAATAAAGTACTCATACTGGTTTGATGTGATGCTCACGCGGCAGACGAACAATGTTGTTTCCGTTTATCGAATATTCGCGAATGCTCGCGGTGATTCGATTTTGAAATCAATCAACATTCCTAATCCGTTCCCGGCTGTGATTGAACATTACGATAACGATTATAAATTTTATTACTTCTGCGGTGACTTCTGCGATAACCCGATTGATTCTTTTCTTGCAAAGTTTGAGGGAATTACAAAGTTCAGATGGTTCATGTATCCATCTAACGACGCAGCTGAACGGAAAAGTTTTTTCTGGTTATACTACGAGCCGCTTGTAAGCAATATCCTGAGAAATTTTTACAACACGTTACCTGAAAAGTAATTTCATCTCCAATTGAGCAGACTATCGGGGACTAACGTTCCGGTCTGGATCATAAAATTATTCCTCCGCTTGAAATCATCGAACATATTAGCAATTTTGTTTTCAACTACGTTGTCGTTGATGGGCGAGATGTCCAAATCCGGACTAATCTTGTAAAGTGTTTTATCGGAATAGAAATAATCTTGGTATAGATAATCCAATAGCTCATTCTTGTTTCGCATAAGCGGGTAGCTGTGTATGTCTCTAAATTGTCGCGCAGTATCTAAAGTGGAACCGATAAAGGTTGAAGCGGTAACTTTTTTTGTCTGGTATCGGTCTGAAAGAAATGCAAGGAGAGTAGGAGTTATATCGAAATGCGAAGATACGGATGAAAATTTTGCAGTTCGTTTCAATAGAGGGGAATAAATGATAAGCGGAACATGAAACCGGTCTATCTGTGTTGTGATCGGTATTTCCGGCATTCTGTGATCACCAGTGATGATGAAGATG
>JAJYMU010000102.1 GCA_021786655.1 Bacteroidota bacterium | reverse complement strand
CAACGCCGGCATTAAACCTTGATAGCTGGCAACAATCTTCCCTTGTTTATCAATAATGAAAGTAGTTGGAATCGCTTCAATGCCGCCGTACAGTTCCGTTACGTTTTGGTTTCCGTAAACGACCGGGTAATTAATTCCTTTATCTTTCATGAACCCTACAACTTGATTCTTTGTGTCGGTATCAACAGAAACGCCGACTATTTCCAAACCCTTGCTGCCGTATTTTTTCTTCAGCTCGATTAAATCGGGAATACCTTTGCGGCACGGCGGACACCATGTTGCCCAAAAATCAATAATTACTACTTTGCCTTTTAAACTTGAGAGCTTCAAAATTTTTCCGTCGGTTGTAGGAAGACTAAAATCCGGCGCTTGTGCAGAAGTTCTTTGTGCAGCCGGAACATAATTCGGAGGATAAGGACCCTGCTCTGGCTCGTTGCCCATGTTATTTATAACGAAAAGCAATACTATCACGCCGATGAAGAATCCGGTGTAGATCCAGCTTCTCTGTTTTTTCGACAATCCGCCAGCTTTAATTTTATTATTAGATTTTTTCTGTGCCATTGTTTCCTCTGATTTAATACTTTGCCAAAATAGTAATTTAAAACGACTGAGAAAAATTATTTCGAATCGCTTTCAGCGAGTTTATTTAAGTCAACTACAAATTTTTCAATTTGAAGTTCATCAAAACCTTTTTCTTTTGCCGCGGATTCCAACGTTCCCCAAATCGGTTCGCCACACCGCAAACATCTGATTCCGTTGTCCATCAAATAAGTTACCGATTCGGGAATTTGCTTCACCAAATCTTCTATTTCAATTTCCTTCGTTACCCGGTTCATCTTTTTTTATTTCTTTCTTTTTCCTAGAAGGCAAACCCCAAATCAAACCTATTACCGCTCCGTAAACAGTTGATATGTATGGGTTGCCGGATATTGGGCACGATCCGGTTCTGCAGCCGACAAAATAATAATATGCATAACCGAGAACAGCGCCGATAATTATCGGAAGAATTTTTTTCAATGCTTCTATTCTGTTTATCGGACAGTTCATTGAACAACCTGCGCTAACGCTTCTTTTACTTTATCGAAGACCATTTGTTCCGGCGCTGCTCCTTCAATAAAAGTATTCTCGTTGATCACCGTTCTTGGAACGCCGCGCACGTTATATTTATTTGAAAGATGCGGAAACTCGGTTGCTTCAATCATATCGCTTTTTACCCGATCATTTAAGTACGCAAACTTATGAGCTGTGATAACTGCCTGCGGACAGTAAGGACACGTAGGCGTTACAAAAACTTGCATGTGAACATCGGAATCCAAATTCTTAATTTTATTTTCCGTTTGCGGATCGAACCCTGTTATTCCGGTTCCAAGCAATTTGATATCTTCAAGCAGCGATGCAAACTCGTAACCGCTCGGGATGCCGTAGAATTTTATGCCGTAATCTTTTCCGTTCTCATCAACAACAACAGTTGCCGGAATTTTATCTACGCCAAACTTTTCTGCATCCGCTTTATCATTAATAAAGTTTTTCACTTCTAGAGAAATTTTATCCGAAACTTCTGAAAGCTCGGTCAATATTTGTTTTGTCTCGCGGCAGTACTGGCATTCAAGTTCTTGTGTGAACATGATCAATTTAACATTCTTGGTTAAAACCGAAAGCTGTTTGGACAGTTCGGCTTTAATCTGATCATCAAGGTACATTTTAACTCCAATCTAATTTTACTGCCAATAGGATGAATTTAATTTGGAAAGGATTCAATCTATTAGCTGTCATAATGCCCTACAAATTTCCCACTTGACCTGCAAACTTTTTAGCGTTACTTTGATCTCAGAAATAGGGGCTAACTTATTTGTTGATGATTCTTCTTTAATGGGGTTAGCTGATTAATAATTAAAGCGGGGAAGTTTTTAATGAGCATTTTTCTACAAGCTAATCCATCTTTCCAATTTTTGTATATGGAGTTAAGCTATCATGAGCTACGCAGGCTGAGAACGTGTTGCCATCACGTAATTATTAAGCAGATAGATTTCTTAAATTCACTTAGTCACAGGAGGCTAACATGAGATAGTTAAAAATGTTTGGCTAATTAAGAATACAAAGTAAATTATTTAATAATTTCATAAGGGGTATGAAATGAAAAAAATGAAGATACTAATTCTGTTCTTATTTGTTATAGCTACAAAATCGTTTGCCTTGCCGTATGAACTATATTTTTATATCCACGATGGGACCGATTTTGTGCCAATGGAGATTAAAGTCTACCATAACAGACAATTATATGCAAGCGGATGGACTTCTACCACTGATGACTATCACCAATATGGACCAGCAAACGGCGCAGGACAAATTGATCCACATCTGGATAATGCCGGGACTTTTGCGTCAATTACGCCAAGATCAGGTACCTGGATTTTTGTATTTGGCGTGAAATCTTTTTCTATTAATCTTGATAATTATCAAAGCGGTGATTTATATATTGATTACAATGTAATCACACATGCGTGCAGTATTAGTGTAGTTGCAGCTCCGGGTCCGTCTTATTCCGGTCCCGACGATGCATTGGATAAATACGAAATAATGTTGACAAACGATTTTGCAGTTACTAGCTCCGGCAGCGGAAATTTTATTTACGATGGTTCAACTGTGAGCAACCTTTCTTATAAGAGAGCTTTTTTATATTCTACTTATTCTCAATTTCCTCATACGGTTTCTGCGAAAAGCGGCTTAGACCAAATATATCCTAACAATGCAAGTGGTTTTCCAAGAATGTATAATAATTGGACTGGCTATGCAAACACGACTGAATTCTCATTT
>JAJYMU010000159.1 GCA_021786655.1 Bacteroidota bacterium | reverse complement strand
ATTAAAAATTTTTCAACGTTTTAGTTCTCTTTGCAAGATAAAATTGATTGTTTAAGAATCCAATCTTGGTTATTATCGACAAGGTTACATTATCAAGTAACAGATATTCGCCAATCATATTATTAAGAATAGAACGACGTGCTATAATATTATCTTTTATACTGAACGAAAAAAAATAATCACTATAACTATCTACAAAGTCTTTAACAAAGATCTTATATATTCCAATTTCTAAAATATCAGAATTAGGTAGCGCTAACTGTTGGGAGTGGGCTGGTTCGCTGTAAAAAAATAAATAAATAAACAAAATAAATATGGAAACAGTCTTATACTGTGATACCATTTTTTTTACAGCAATAAAAAAGCATGAACTAAATAAACTAATCCATCTAACAAATTTAGGATAGAATTATTGAAACGCATATAAAGTTACAAAAATCCACAATAAAAAATCAAACTATATTAAGATAAAATCATAATCTTATTTTTGAATTGGCATTCTGAGGAAAGAGTAAAATTCCAACGTTGAATTAATGTTTAACTGATAGATATCAAATCCAGCACTATCTCTTAATTTATTAATTATTTAAGTTAAGCTGTAATTATTACACATACTTAGATAAGTATCAAAGGAACAGAAATTCTTGTATGAAACCAAAAGAAGTAACACTAAACGATATTGCACAGAAATTAGGTGTTTCAATAATAACTGTTTCAAAAGCGCTGCGCGGGCATCCAGATATTTCTAGCAGTACTGCCGAATTAATAAAAAAAGCTGCAAACGAATTAGGTTATTCACCTAACCTTATGGCAAGAAATCTTGCATCAAGAAAATCCAATACCATCGGCGTTGTTCTTCCGGAAATTGCACATCATTTTTTTAGTTCCATAATTGATCATATTTATATTTATGCAACTTTAAACGATTATCAAATTTTCCTTACAGTTTCGCAAGAGAACTCCGAATTGCAGAAAAAACAAATCCAGACTCTTCTTTCGATGAGAGTGGAAGGAATAATTATTTCAATTTCACAGGACACATCAAATTTTGAAATTTTTGAAACTGCAAAAAGCAAGCAAGTTCCTCTTGTATTCATGGATCGTATTCCTGATTTAAGCAATTGCAACACGGTTACGGTAGATGATAGAGGTGGTGCTTATAAAGCGATTGATCACGCTATTAAGCTTGGATATAAGAAGATCGCACATTTTGCAGGTTATACAAATATTAATATTGGACGTGAACGAATGCTGGGTTTTAAGCAAGCTATGAATGATTATGGTTTGGAAGTTAATCAAGATTGGATTTTAGAAGGAGACTTCGGGGAAAAAAGCGGTTACGATTCTTTCATGAAATTATACCATGAAAAGAACATGCCCGATTTAATCCTTGCGGTTACATATCCCGTTGCAATTGGTATATATATGGCTGCTAAAGAAGTTGGAATGAATATCCCCAATGATATTGACTTAATTTGTTTTGGTAATTCCCAAGAACAAAATTTTTTATCTCCTCCGCTTAGTTGCGTAAATCAACCGACAGAACAGTTGGCAGCAAAGTCTATGGAAGTATTAATAGAGAATATTATAAAGAAAGATAAATTCAGTTGTAAGCAAATCGTCGTTGACACAGATTTGATATTACGTGGAACATGTATTAAATACAATAGACTTTAATTTTAATATGAATTTTTTATCGGTTAGTTAGATATATAATTTCCAATAGTGACAGGGTTTTATTGTCTAATCAGCTGCTTCATATTTTATCTATTATTGATTATAAAAATTAATCTGTTAATCATATTTTTACCCCCTAATAATTTATAAAGTTTGCAAACCAAATGAACACAGAAGAAAAAGCAAAACAAAGAATTGAAATAATTCACAACCGCTTAAAAAAGATTGGCTTTTTTACATCCATTATATCTAAGAAAGATTACAACTATGAATTCACTGTTGGGAATGCGAGAATCAAAATAAAAGTGCAAGTCTACTTCGGGAAAAAAGGAATCAAAACAATCCTTCAAGGAGACGAAAAATCGGAAGTGTTCACAACAATAAAGAACGCCATTCTTGATGAACCGGAATTGCTATTAAAGACACCTGAACTGAATGAACCAGGAGAATATATCGGAACGGATGAATGCGGCAAAGGAGATTTTTTTGGACCTTTGGTAGTTGGCGCAGCTTATGTGGACAACGAAACGAAAAAAAAGCTTATAAGCATTGGTGTTAAAGACAGCAAAGAATTATCCGATAATCAAATTGGAGTTCTCGCAAAGGAAATTAGAAAGATTGTAGGTGATAATTTCGAAGTAATAAAAATTACACCGACGAAGTACAATCAACTTTACGATCAATTTAAAAACTTGAACAAACTTTTAAATTGGGCACATTCGAAAGCAATTGAAAAATTATACGAGAGAACAAATTGTAAATTTGTGATAACGGATAAGTTTAGTAAAGAGAAACTGAATATCGACACTTCTTCCAACTATACCGATGTTCAGTTTGTTCAGTTGGAAAAAGCCGAAAAGTTTGTTGGTGTTGCAGCGGCATCTATATTGGCAAGGAACAGTTTCAATGATTGGTTTGTGTCTCAATCAAAACATGGATTGAACTTGCCGAAAGGTGCTTCCGAAAAGGTGGAACACTATGCAAGAATTCTTTTCAAGAAAATAGACGAAGAAAAAATTTCGGAGATTGCAAAACTCCATTTCAAAACTTTAAAGAAAGTAAACAACAATTAATTTAGTCGAAATAAATCAAGAGGAGTAAAGAAGTGGCTCGTTCAAAAATTAAAAGGATAGGTATATTAACAGGTGGAGGAGATTGCCCAGGACTGAATGCGGTTATAAGAGGAGTTACCAAACCGGCGCTAGACTACGGCCTAAAAGTGATAGGAATCGTTGACGGCTTTGAAGGATTGGTAAGCGGAAAGGCAATCGAATTGTATAACAAAGATGTTTCAGGTATTCTTGCTGCGGGCGGAACCATACTCGGTTCTTCAAATAAAGGAGATCCGTTTCATTGGCCTGAAGAAGTCAACGGCAAAGTAAAAATATTCGACCGTTCAAAAGAGGCGCTGAAAAATTATGAGGCATGGCAGCTCGACGCAATCATTGCAATCGGCGGCGACGGAACTATGCATATTTCAAACAAGCTTAGCGAAATGGGAATGAACATCGTCGGTGTTCCCAAAACAATTGACAATGATCTTCAGGCAACAGATCAAACTTTCGGACATGATTCTGCCGTTTATGTCGTTAGTGAAGCTTTGGATAGATTACACACAACAGCGTCGGCACATCACAGAGTTATGGTTATCGAAACGATGGGAAGATATGCCGGATGGATAGCACTCAACGGCGGTCTTGCTGGCGGTGCAGACATAATTCTTATTCCGGAAATTCCTTTTGATTGGAATGTTGTTTACGAGAGAGTTTTGCATAGAAATATGATAGGAAAAAGATTCAGTCTTGTTTGCGTTGCCGAAGGCGCAAAACCAATGGACGGTGAAATGGTAATGAAACGTAAAGATGTAAAACGAACCGATCCGATTGTTCTTGGCGGAATTGGTGAGATAATTGCAAAAAGAATCAGTGACAATACCGGACTTGAAACCCGTTACACTGTTCTGGGACATTTGCAAAGAGGTGGAAGTCCAACACCTTATGATAGAATTCTTTCGACTAAATTCGGAACAAACGCAATACAACTTGCAATGAAGAAGCAGTTTGGTAGAATGGTAGCACTTAAAGGATGCGAAATAAAAAGTGTAAGTATTGCCGACGCAATTTCAAAGCAAAAACTTGTAAGGCATAGCGATCAAGCGGTTTTGGCAGCTAGTGCTGTAGGCGTAAGTTTCGGCACCAAAAATCTCTAACTTATCTTGCTTTGGATGATATAGAATTCTTATTTTTGTGCGCCGTTAAAAGCGGCAATGTTCTAAGGGGTTCCCGATAAAAGTCATGGGGATTCAATTGGTTAGAACGTCCCACCTTTAGCGGGAAGGTCGTGAGTTAGAATTTTGGATTTTGTGCTTTGGGTTTTGAATTTAGGATTTAACATTGGGGTCGTAGTTCAGTTGGTTAGAACGCCTGCCTGTCACGCAGGAGGTCGCGAGTTCGAGTCTCGTCGGCCCCGCTAACGAAGAAACCTTGCAGTATACACTGCAAGGTTTTTTTGTTTGTAATAGGAGACAAAACTTTGTCTCGCCTGTCCCGATGAGCAAAGCGATATCGGGATCGGCCCCGCAAAAGCCCATCACTAAAAGATGAGCTTTTTCATTTATGTACTACACTTACATTTTATACTCACCGAGCATTGACAAATATTACGTTGGTTATACCAAAAACTTCTTCAAGTAATAAACACAACAAATAACTGTGTCAATCTTTTTGAGAAGATTTATTTTGGACACTGACTCCAGAAATTGATAAATTAAAGTTAATTCCATAGTGATTTACTTATCATTTCAATTGTGTCAATTGTTAATTACTGTTCGGGTCGCTTATGAAAGTTTTAATCCGCTCGGATTTTTATCTACTACTTGAAGCATTGAGAAGGAACAATTACAAAACGATTGGACCAACAATCAAAGACGGCGCAATCGTTTATGACAAAATAAATTCCTCCGAAGACCTTCCAATTGGCTGGACAGATAAACAAGATGCGGGCAAATATAGACTTGAAAAAAGAAACGACGATGCATTGTTTGGATACGTTGTTGGTCCTCAATCGTGGAAAAAATTTTTGAATCCTCCCATACAAAAACTCTGGCATGCTGCAAAGACAGAAAACAAGTTCGATATAATTCCGGAAAAACCTGACGATACAAAATTTGCTTTTATCGGTGTGAGATCGTGCGAACTGAATGCGATTTTCATTCAGGATAAAGTTTTTACTTCGGGAGAATACGTTAATCAAAATTACAAGCTACGCCGCGACAATGCATTTATTGTTGCCGTTAACTGTGTTGAAAGCGGCGGCACATGTTTTTGTGTCTCGATGAACACTGGTCCAAAAGCGGAAAAGGGTTTCGATATATCGCTCACTGAAATAGTGAAAGACGGTCATCACAATTTTCTGATTGAGAGCGGCTCAGAGAAAGGTGAGAAAATTTTATCAGAGATTCCACACCGTACTGCAATTCAAAATGAAATTAATTTTGGAAACGAGCTAATCAGTAATGCCGCTGCCACAATGGGGCGAGTTCTGGATACATCGAACATAAGAAACTTACTTTTGAATAATCTTGATCACCCTCAATGGGACAAAGTTGCCGAAAGATGTCTTTCATGTGCAAACTGCACAATGGTATGCCCGACTTGTTTCTGCACAACAGTTGAAGATACAACCGATTTAACTGGCGAACATGCCGAGCGATGGCAAAAATGGGATTCATGTTTTACGATCGACTTTTCATACATTCATGGCGGCAGCATTCGGAACTCGGTAAAATCACGTTACCGCCAGTGGATGACTCATAAACTCGCAACATGGCACGATCAATTCGGTACCTCAGGCTGTGTCGGCTGCGGAAGATGCATCACATGGTGCCCGGTAGAGATTGATATCACTGCTGAAGTCCGGGCAATAAAAGAATCCTCAAAATGAAATTAGCTAAACAAGGAGTAGAGCCATGGAATCACTTGAAAAAATTCTGCAGCAGCATCCGTTTATCCAAGGCTTGGCACCGGAACATGTTCAGTTGATTGTTGGATGTGCAAAGAATGCTGTGTTCGAAGCGGGCAAGTTTCTATTTCAGGAAGACGAAGAGGCAAGCGAGTTTTACATTTTGCGTTCCGGTAAAGTTTCTCTCGAAATTTTTACTCCCGAGTATGGACCGGTTGCAATTCAAACGGTAGGCGAAGGCGATATTCTCGGCTGGTCATGGTTAATTCCACCTTACGTTTGGCGTATGGATGGAAGAGCAATAGAAACGACGCGTGCTATTTCACTCGACGGAAAATGTTTACGCGGCAAATGCGAAAAAGATCCTAAGCTTGGTTATGAACTGATGAAACGGCTGGCGAATGTGTTCGAGCAAAGACTAAATGCTATGCGGCTTCAACTGCTAGATATTTACAGTATCAAAGTGCCGGACAAAAAATAAGCAAGGATGTAAAAAGTATGGACCCGATGATTCCAACTCAGTACAAAATTCAACGAGTTAAAAAAGAAACGCAGGATGTTTTCACAGTTGAATTAATTCCGACGGAAGGAGAACGAAAGTTTTCATTCGGCGCCGGACAATTCAATATGCTTTACATTTTCGGTACTGGAGAAATTCCGATTTCAATCAGCGGCAATCCTAACAAAACCGGTGTCTTGATACACACAACCCGCACTGTTGGAATGGTAACAAAAGCAATGTCGAAACTGAAAGCCGGAGATACAATTGGCGTGCGCGGTCCTTACGGTTCAACATGGCCGGTGAAAGAAGCGATTGGAAACGATATTGTAATCATTGCCGGCGGAATCGGTTTAGCTCCGCTGCGAACCGCCATCTATGAAATTCTTCGCGAACGTGAATCATACGGAAGAATAGCAATTCTCTACGGAACAAGAACGCCCGACGATATTTTATTCAAGCGCGAATTGGAAAAATTAAAATCGCGACTCGACTTAGATGTTCAAGTAACCGTTGACCGGGCTGCAAGAACATGGAACGGCAACGTTGGAGTAGTAACTACGTTAATTCCGCGCGTCAGGTTCGATCCGAAAAACACGACTGCGATGATCTGTGGTCCCGAAATAATGATGAAATATTCTATCTCGGAATTAATGAAAAGCGGTTTATCTGCAGAGAAAATCTTTCTCTCGATGGAACGGAACATGAAATGTGGTATTGGATTCTGCGGACACTGTCAGTACGGAACAGAATTCATTTGCAAAGACGGTCCAATCTTTAAGTATGAAAGAATAAAACATCTGTTCGGCAAAAGGGAAATTTAGCATGGCGTCGAAAGACAAACCAAAACTTGCAGTATGGAAATTTGCATCATGCGACGGATGCCAATTAAGTCTTCTCGATTGTGAAGATGAACTGCTTTCCGTAGCCGGCGCAATCGAAATAGCAAACTTCCCCGAAGCTTCAAGAGCAATTGTTAAAGGTCCGTACGATATTTCTCTCGTTGAAGGATCGATTACAACACCGCATGATGCCGAAAGGATTCACAAAATTCGCCGCCAGTCTAAATTTTTAATTACGATTGGCGCGTGCGCAACGGCAGGAGGAATCCAAGCGCTAAGAAATTTCAAAGACGTTAAGGAATTCATCAGACTCGTTTATGCAAATCCGGCTTACATCGAAACGCTCAATACTTCCACACCGATCTCAAATCACATTCATGTTGATTACGAACTGCATGGATGCCCGGTGAACAAATATCAGTTGATTGAAGTCATCAATGCATTTCTCAACAAACGCAAACCCAACATTGCGCCACACAGCGTTTGTATCGACTGTAAGCTGAAAGGCAATGTATGCATAACTGTTGCGCATGGTACTGCATGTTTAGGACCGGTAACGCACACCGGATGCAACGCGTTGTGTCCGTCGTATAACCGCGGATGTTTTGGCTGCTATGGTCCGAAAGAAACGCCGAATACAAGTTCGCTTGCAGACTGGATGAGCAAGCATGGATTTAGAGAAGAGGAAATTGTAAGAAGCTTCCGCGGATTTAATGCTTTTGCTGAAGCGTTCAGGAAAGAGAGTGAATCGCATGAAAAATAAAACCATAAAAGTTGATTACCTGGCGCGTGTTGAAGGTGAAGGATCGCTTCTGGTTAAAATTAAGAACAACAAAGTGAGCGAGGTTGAATTCAAAATTTTCGAGCCGCCGAGATTCTTTGAAGCATTTCTACGAGGAAGACATTTTACCGAAGTCCCCGACATTACTGCGAGAATCTGCGGCATCTGTCCCGTCGCGTATCAGATGAGTTCGATCCATGCACTCGAAAATATTTTACAAGTCAAACCGGATCGGCAAATCCGTGAACTGCGGCGTCTTCTTTATTGCGGCGAGTGGATTGAGAGCCACGTTCTTCACATTTACATGCTTCACGCCCCGGATTTTCTTGGTTACGAAGATGCGATTCAACTTGCGGGTACTTCTCCCGAAATTGTAAACAAGGCATTGCAATTGAAAAAAGCCGGCAACGATATTGTTAATTTATTGGGCGGAAGAGAAATTCACCCGATAAATGTTCGTGTCGGCGGCTTCTACAAAATTCCATCAAAGCAGGAATTCAATAAGCTAGCTGAAAAGTTAAAACGCGCCCAAGATATAGCGATTGAAACTGTGAGATTAACCTCGTCATTTACGTTTCCGGAATTCGAACAGGATTACGAATTCGTTGCATTGAAACATCCGGAAGAATATCCTTTCAACGAAGGGAAATTAGTTTCAAACAAAGGATTGAACATTACCGTAAACGAATATGAAAACTATTTCCGAGAAGAACATGTTCGGCATTCCAACGCACTGCAATCAACAAAGAACAATGACGGAATATATTTTGTTGGACCTCTGGCGCGTTACAATCTCAATTTCGATAAACTTCCCGATTCGATAAAAGAATTGGCAAAAGAAGTTAACATGCTGCCGCCGTGCAACAACCCATTTAAAAGTATTATGGTGCGCGCAATTGAAACTCTATATGCTTGCCAAGAAGCGCAGAGGATAATCGAGCAGTTTGAGATGCCGGAAAAACCATTTGTTGATACTCAGCCGCGCGAAGGAACCGGATACGGCTGCACGGAAGCGCCGAGAGGAATTCTCTATCACAAATACCGGATGGATGCAAACGGAATAGTTCAGGAAGCGAAAATTGTTCCGCCAACATCGCAGAACCAGAAACAAATTGAGAGCGATTTGTTTTCGTTCGTTTCAAAAAATATTAATCTCCCAACAGATGAACTCACATGGAAGTGCGAACAAACAGTTCGGAATTATGATCCGTGCATTTCATGCGCAACACATTTTTTAAAGTTGAACTTTGTCCGTGAATAATTTTTTCAATGTGTGACTCTAAAACAAATTACCTTGTCATCGGTATCGGTAACGAATTCCGAAGCGACGACAGCATTGGGATTCTCATGTCCCGCATGTTGAGGCAGAAACTGCCCGCTACTATTAAAGTTGCGGAGTGCAACGGCGGTGGTGTTGAGCTTTTGGAAATCTGGAAAGACTACAACAGCGTTTTCATAATCGACGCAGCCAGTTCAGGAAAAGCGCCCGGCACAATTTCACGTTTTGATCTTAACAAAGAGACGCTTCCGCAAAATGCTTTTAATTA
The DNA here is from genome assembly GCA_021786655.1 of Bacteroidota bacterium. Taxonomy (GTDB): domain Bacteria; phylum Bacteroidota; class Ignavibacteria; order Ignavibacteriales; family Melioribacteraceae; genus Fen-1258. The sequence goes on along the minus strand of JAJYMU010000159.1, from coordinate 6,785 downwards.
TTCATCACATTCGTTTAGTATTTCCGAAACGGTAAAACTTGCGAGGAAATTAAATCGGCTTCCTACACGGCTAATAATTTATGGCATAGAAGGGAAAATATTTGAACAGGGAACCGGTTTATCTTACAATCTTGAAAGCGTCTGTGATGCTCTGCTGAAAAATCTATTGACCGACATTCAATAATTCGTTTTTACGATTTCGTTAATTCCCGTCGCTCAGTTTTTCAAGTTTCTTTTTGTGAGTAATAATTCTTGCCTCCACATAGAACACCAAATCTTCCGCAATGTTGGTTGCGTGATCTGCTAATCTTTCCACATGCCTGGTTAGAACAATTAAGTGCGCGCATGGCTCAATTAGTTCCGGATTAGTCTGCATTTTGCTAACAAGAAACTTAAACGTGTGCTTGTTTAAATTATCAACAATCTCATCGCTTGCAATTACTTTGTTTGCCAGATCGCTGTCGTTGTTTATAAAAGAATCAATTGCGTTTTTAAGCATCTCTCGTGCGTGCTTTCCCATCTCAATTATCTGCGCTTCAGAAATGAGAGAGAAAAACTCTGCCGTCTTCTTAACACGCTGAGAAATATTTACGGCAATATCGCCGCAGCGTTCTAATTGATTGTTAATCATTAGTGCCGAAATAATAAATCGCAGATCGACTGTAACCGGCTGGAACAAAGCGAGAATGTTTTCACATTGGGTTTGAATCAGATTATCGTAAGCATCAATTTCTAAATCTTTGGCTTTAATTCCTTTGCAGAGTTCAATATTTCCTTTTTCAAGCGCTGTGATAACTCTCTCGACCTGCTCATCCACCAATGACGCCATTTTTATAAGATTAGTTTTCAGGTTATCGATTTCTTGTTCAAAATGGTTTTTCATTATTTAACTCCTTTGTTAACCAAATCTTCCTCTTACGTAATCTTCAGTTTGTTTCTTTGCGGGCGAAGTAAAAATTTTAGTTGTCGTGTCAAATTCAATCAACTCTCCAAGATAAAAGAACGCAGTATAATCACTAACTCGGGCCGCTTGCTGCATATTGTGCGTTACAATTACAATTGTATAATTTTTCTTCAGTTCAAAAATAAGATCTTCAATTTTGGTCGTTGAAATCGGATCCAGCGCGCTTGCGGGCTCGTCCATTAAAATAACCTCAGGATCAACAGCTAATGTTCTAGCAATGCACAATCTCTGTTGCTGGCCGCCGGATATATTAGCGCCGGAATCGTCCAGATTATCTTTGACCTCATCCCAAAGAGCGGCTTGCTTCAAACATTTTTCTACAACCGGGGTTAAAATTTTCTTACTTCTTACGCCGTTGAGTTTTAATCCGGCAGCGACATTATTGAATATCGACATGGTCGGGAAAGGATTTGGTTTCTGAAAAACCATTCCCAAACGTTTTCTTAGAAGCACCGGATCACCTTTCGTCAAATCTTCTCCGTCCAGCATAATCGAACCTGTGATTGTTCCTCCCACAACTTCGTGCATTCTGTTCAAGCATCTTAAGAAAGTCGATTTGCCGCATCCGGAGGGACCTATTACAGCCAAAACTTTATTCTTCGGAATATCCAGCGAAACATTTTTTAGAACCTTATTCTTTCCGTAATAAGCTTCCAGATTTTTTACAGAAATTTTTACTTCCATAATTCTCTTGAGTTGATTATCTAAATCCTAATTTGTTTTATACTTCGAACGAGTAATAATTCTGAATGTCAAACTTAATATCGAGATTAACAAAATCAATACGAGCGCCGCAGTCCACGCTTGCTGATTCCAATCTTCAAAAGGAGCTTTCGCATAATCATAAATATAAACGGTTAACGATGCCATCGGTTCCATAATTTTTGTTGACCAAAATCTATTGCCGAGCGCGGTGAACAACAACGGCGCGGTCTCCCCGGCTGCACGCGATAAACCCAACAAGATTCCGGTTGCTATTCCTTTCCAGGCGGTTCTCAAAACTATTCTAATTGTTGTTTTCCATTTGGGAATTCCCAAAGCAAGTCCCGCTTCCCTAATTGAGTGCGGAACAAGTTTGATCATTTCCTCGGTGGTTCTTGTGATCGTAGGAATCATCAAAATTCCTAAAGCAACTCCTCCGGCTAATGCGGAGAATTTTTTCATCGGCACAACAATCAAGGTATAAGCAACAACACCGACTACAATGGAAGGAATTCCACTCAACACGTCCGTCAAAAATCTTACAACGGAGGCAAACTTATTATTTCCGAATTCGGATAGATAAGTTCCGGTCATTATTCCAACCGGAATACCGATCGTTCCACCGAGCCCAATCAAAATCAGAGTACCAACAATTGCGTTTGCCATTCCTCCGCCGGATTCACCGACAGGCTTTGGCATTTGAATGAAGAAATCCAAATTGAGGTATGTAATTCCTTTCGAAATTGTGTAATAGAAAATAAATACAAGCGGAATAATTGCGATAAGCGTCGCCACAAACGTAAGAGACATCATCACGGCGTTGGTAACTTTTTTTCTGACAGTATAAAATTTTGACGGCGTCATGATGCTTTCCACCTGCGTTCCATACTCCAAACCAAAAGCCGCGCAAGACCGTTTATTATTATTGTTATGACGAAAAGTACCAACGCTAATTCAATCAGTGAGCTCAAATAAAGCTGCGAAGTTGCTTCTGTAAATTCATTAGCGATAACACTTGCCATTGTGTACGAAGGATCGAACAACGACGGCGAAATCAATGCACGGTTACCAATGACCATTGTTACAGCCATCGTTTCGCCAATCGCTCTGCCTAGTCCTAACATTGTTGCACCGAAGATTCCGGGCATTGCATCCTTCAGAACAATTTTTGTTGCCTGCCACTTTGTTGCGCCGAGTGCAAGTGCGGCTTCACGCTGCGACTGCGGAACAGATCGTAAAACATCTCTGCTGATTGATGCGATGATGGGTAAAACCATGATGGATAATATCAGCACGGCAGCCAACAGCCCAAAACCGTACGGAGCGCCCGTGAAGAAAGGAAGATTGCCGAACTTATCGGAAAGATACGGCTCAACAGTATCGCGAAGGAACGGAACCAAAACAAAAATTCCCCACAGACCGTAAACAACGCTCGGAATTCCGGCTAACAATTCAACAAGAAATGATAAAGGTTTTTCCAGCCAGGGCGGAGCGGTTTCGGCAAGAAAAATTGCGACCCCGATACTTAAAGGCAAAGTGATTATCAATGCCAGCAAAGACGAAACTACCGTTCCATAAATTACCGGCAGAGCGCCAAAAATTTCTTGTACCGGATCCCACGTTGAACTTGTAAGAAATCCCCATCCGAATTTCTCGATGGATGGCTTCGACCCGAGGTACATTTCATAACCCATCAGCAATACAAGCAGAAAGACCGACACTGCAAAAAGCAGCGTCAGTCTTTCAAATATGAAATCACCAAGGTTCTGTGATGGAAGTATTTTCTTAAAAAATTTCTTCAGTGTGCTGTATTATCCAAATTGTTCTTTCTAAATATACTAAACCTATTTTATTTTTTTGCCGTTGGAAGTAATTGAAGCAATTTTCTTTTCGCACAATTTAACAACTTGCTTTGGAAGCGGTGCGTAATACAATCCGCTTGCATAAGACTCGCCTTTTTCCATTGCCCACTTTAAGAATTTTACGAGCGCCGCGGCTTTGGTAGTATTTTTCATGTCTTTGTAAATCAAAAGCCATGTGAACCCTGCAATCGGATAAGCATTCTTTCCATCGGAATCGGTGATGATAGCTCTGAGGTCGTCCGGCATATGTTTTACGGCTCCGGCAGCAGCTTCGGTAACCGTATTGAAATTTGCATCAACAAAATTTCCTGCTTTATTCTTCAACAAACCATACGGTAATTTATTTTGAACTGCATAAGCCAACTCAACGTAACCGATAGAACCTTCGGTCTGCTTAACTAACCCGGCAACGCCGTCGTTTCCTTTTCCGCCCAAACCTACCGGCCAGTTAACCGATGTGTTGTTTCCAACTTTTGATTTCCATTCGGAACTAACCTTGCTGAGATAGTTTGTGAAAATAAATGTTGTACCGCTTCCGTCCGAACGGTGCGCAACCAAGATTGCTTTGTTAGGAAGAGAGACACCCGGATTGATTGCAGCAATTCTCGAATCGTTCCATTTTGTAATTTTTCCAAGATAAATATCTGCGACTATCGATCCATCAAATTTCAGCTTTTGAGAAACCGAAGGAAGATTGTAGCTGAGAACAATTCCGCCCATTACGGTTGGAATGTGAAGAACATCAACGCCCTGCTTAGCTTTTACATCTGCTAATTGCTGATCTGTCATTGGACCGTCGCTTGCACCGAAATCGACCGTGCCTTCTGTAACTTGTCTGATACCGCCGCCGCTGCCGATTGCTTGATAGTTGAATTGAACACCGGTCAAATTTTTGTATTCGTCAAACCACTTTGAATAAATTACTGCCGGGAATGTTGCGCCGGCGCCGTTCAATTGCAGTTGAGCTTTCGCAACTGATGATACTGCCAACGCTAAAAATAAAACTGCTATAATATTTCTTAACTTCATTTTAATACTCCTTTTAAATTTAATAAAATGTAAATGATTATTATTAGAAACTAAAGAACAAAGTTCCTCTGAGTAGCATATCGGGGTCAGAACCGGAAAGCCCGTAAGATGTATACTCTATATTCGGCATGATGTGAACATTCTTTCTTATGGCGAAATCCAATGCCCCTAACAATAAAGTTTGTGTGCTGTTGGCAATCGTTGTGTTCTTGTTGTCTGCATCGGGAGTGTAACTGTCGAACCTTGCAACGAGGCGGACATTTTCCGAAAGAGCAACCCAGCCGTTTAAGCTGATGCCGTTCCGGTTCAAAGTAGAACCGTTTGCGGCGCCTTTGTTAATTGAATTAATAAATCCTTGTGCGCCGATGCTGAAATCGTTGTTGGCATAGTTTACTATCGCATCAAAGATGCTGATATTTTTTTCTGCCGGTGCGCCGGAATATTGACCATTTAGCAAAATTGTGAATTCGTTTGTCGGTTTGAATTGTAAGAACAAAGAACCCGATTTATATCTTGTTGCACTGGTATTGGGTTGACCGAAAAATGTTCCACTGTTGCCGCTGTTGTTGCCTAAAAGAAAACCGGCCGAAACAACATCGGAAAATTTCTGGGTTATGGAAATTCCAAGGTCTCTTGACGCGCTGATGCCGTGTAAATCCTGTATGGTTTTTTCGAGCGGTCTATAGCCGAAAATTCCTTCAGCCATATTGATATTCCATGTTCCCTGTAAACCAACAACAACATCTCCGTTGCCGATATTTTTGAAATCCAGGAAAGCATCCTTTACCATAGTTGACAATTTATTATTGCTCAGGTTAGACGCGGTAGGATCTGATTCCAAACGAAATCTTGCCCAAACGCCGTCTGCAATTGTATAATCCGTTGTAAGATAAATTCTTCTGTACTCAAAGGCTTGCATATCTTTCTGGGTCTTGTCGTGATTCTGAATCATGTAATAATAATCCCCGAACATCAAACCGCTGAATTTGATCTTGTCTGTTGTCCCCTGTCCGTATGTTAATGTTGTTACTGCAAATAAAACTAGAAAGATGCTATAAAGCTTTCTCATCTTAGATTACTCCTTGTTGTTAGTTAAATGGTGAACAAAATTATCTAATAAGGATTAACGCAATGTTAAGCCAATGTTAAGAAATTGTTAAGTTAACCTTAAGATTTGTTAATCTGCCATTTGGAAGGAGAATAACAGGGCGAGAAAATGCTATTGCTTTACAATAACAATATAAAAAGTGAAAACTCCAAGATTTGTTAAAGTTTACCATTTAACCAACAAACAAGGAGTCTTCACTATGAAGGGAGGTTGTCTAAAAAGTAATTATCAATTTCAAAATCTGCGTAGATCGGTTAAAATCTGCGCTATCAGTGTTCCATTGTTCAAAAAATATTACTTTTTAGACATCCTCGACCAAACTTTACTTGATTAAAATCATCTTCTTCGAAACTACAAACGCACCTGTCTGCAAAGTGTAGAAGTAAATTCCGCTTGCAAGATTCGAAGCATTCCATGTAACCGAATATGTGCCGGCCTGCTTGTAACCGTTAACCAGAGTAGTAACTTGTTGACCGAGCATGTTGTACACGGTTAATTTAACATTACCGGCTTGCGGCATTGCATATCTTATAGTTGTGCTCGGGTTAAACGGGTTAGGATAATTTTGAGATAATTCATACTTCGAAGGAATTTCATCCGCTGCAATTTCTTTTACGGAAGTAACCGGACTCATATGAATTCTCGACCAGCCAGCGGTCCAATCTTCAGTTCCGAAAGCGCCGACATAAACTGCCGTTGCATCAAAAAATCCGTCGCTTGGCGGAGTTGCCCCAAGTGTTAATGCCGAGGAAGTTGATTTCGGAAGAACATTCGGATCCGGGAAAGCAAATGGATTTGATAAGCCTGCCGAAGCGTTATCGCTGTAATATACGTTGCCGTTATTTGTGAACCATGTATTAATGTCAAATCCTGCTACCGATTTGGTTGAATCTATTTTCTTTGCTGCCCCGGCTATGATGCTGTTCTTTATCCACCACAACCCGTCTTTGGCATCTTGATTTGTCTGCCTGCCGTCGATAAAAACTCCGTCCTTCGCCCAGCCTACCATCAACAAGTTTTGTATTTTGTTCTGCGATGATCTTCGCAAGTGTAAACCATGATCGTACTTTGCATCAATTGGTGTTGACGGTGTTGCTTTCGGTCCTATCAATGTTACGTT